>NZ_LFVW01000437.1:0-4822 GCF_001182915.1 Kitasatospora sp. MY 5-36 | reverse complement strand
CGGGCGGGGGCGGGGGCGGGGGCGAGTTGCGGGGAGTGACGAATGGTCGGTTCATAGTCATGTCATCGGTTTACATGCCATCGGGTTATATGAGGCATGGCTTGTGCGAGACATGGCGCGGATGGGAGACGGGCGTGTCGGTGAGTCGGCGGGCACTGCTCATGGGGGTGGCCGGAGGAGCGCTGGCGGGGTGCCGGAGCAGGGCGGCGGGCACCGGTCCGGCCTCGCCCTCGGCGCCACCGTCCACCGAACCGTCCGCCGAACCGCTCGCGACGCCGTCCGGCGGGCCCACCGAGGCCCTCGCGCCGACATCCGCGCCGGCATCGACGCCCGCGCCGGACCCCGCGAAGCAGCCCCCGCACCCGGCGACCCGGGCCGAGGTGGTCGAGCGGTACGGCGCGCTGGCCCCGGCCGAGTGGGGGCTGGACGTGTCCGGGGTGATCACCGAGCTGCCGGAGGGCGAGAGCGCCATGGCGCTCACCTTCGACGCCTGCGGCGGCCCCGGCGGCAGCGGCTACGACGCCGACCTGATCGACGCCTTGCGGGCGCACGGGGTGCCGGCCACGCTCTTCCTGAACGCCCGCTGGATCGACGCCAACCCAGACGAGTTCGAGCAGCTCGCCGCCGACCCGCTGTTCGAGATCGGCAACCACGGCACCGTCCACCGTCCGCTCTCGGTGACCGGCCGCTCCGCCTACGGCATCGCGGGCACGCGCGGCGTCGGCGAGGTGTACGACGAGGTGGCGGGCAACGCCGAGAAGCTCACCGGGCTGCTCGGGCACCCGCCCCGGTTCTTCCGCTCCGGCACCGCGCACTACGACGACGTCGCCACCCGGGTGGTCGCCGACCTGGGCCAGCGGGTGGCCGGATTCACCGTCAACGGGGACGACGGGGCGACGCTCCGGTCCGCCGAGGTGCGGCGGGAGGTCGCCTCCGCCCCGCCCGGCGCGATCGTGATCGGGCACATGAACCGCCCGGGCGGCGGCACCGCCCCCGGGGTGGCGGCGGCGGTGCCGGGGCTGCTGGCGGCGGGGCGGCGCTTCGTCCGGCTCTCGGACGTGCTGTAGCGGAACGTCCGGAGCCGGGGCCCCGGGGCGGTCAGGCCAGGCGCAGGCCGCCCGGGTGCTCCTCCTCGATGATCCGGACCAGCCAGTCGAAGACCGTCGGCCCCCTGCCCGCCCGGGCGGCGTCCAGCTGGGCGGTGATCCGCGAGCGGTTGGTCGGGTGGGCGCGCGCCAGCCGCAGCTCCAGCTGCCGGACCGTCTCCGGGTAGCCGAGGTTGCGGCGGGAGACCTCGTGGTGGCGCCACTCGATGACCCAGTCGCCGTCCTCGGGGGTGCCGTAGCCGCCGCGCAGGCAGTCGGCGAAGGCGTCGAGGTTGCGGCCGAAGTAGCCGTCCACGCCGATGGTCCGCCCGACCACGTCCCAGAAGTCCTCCAGGGTCTTGATCTCGTCGCCGTCGATCACATAGGTCACCGTCACGGGGTCGAGGATATGCCGCCCCGGTCGAGGGCCGGTCGGTGACGGTCCGGGGGCCGGTCGGTGACGGCCCGGGGCCTGGTCGCCGGTCAGGGGACGACGGCGATCGCGGTGGCGAGCAGCCCGTCCCGGACCGCCCAGCGGCCGTCGAAGCCGTCGAGCCGGCGGCCGTTGACCACCGGGCCCGGGACGAGCAGCCGGGCGGTGAAGGTGCCGTCGGGGGAGAGGTCCAGCTCGGCCTCGTCGAAGTCCAGGAAGACCTGCGTCAGCGGGAACCAGGCCTTGTACACCGACTCCTTGGCGCTGAACAGGATGCGGTCCCACGGGATGTCCGGGTGCTCGGCGGCCAGCTTGGCGAGCCGCTGCTGCTCGACCGGCAGCGCGACGGCCTCCTGGACGCCCTCCGGCAGCGGCAGCGCGGGCTCGGCGTCGATGCCGACGGAGGCGAGGGTGCCGGCCCGGGCCACGGCCGCCGCGCGGAAGCCGTCGCAGTGGGTGAGGCTGCCGACCACGCCGTCCGGCCAGCTCGGCGCGCCGCGCAGGCCCGGGACGAGCGGGCGGTACGGGACGCCGAGCCGGGCGAGGGCGGCCCGGGCGCAGTGCCGGACGGTGGTGAACTCGCGGCGCCGCTTGTCGACGGCGCGGGCGACGGCGGGCTCCTCCTCGGGCTCCAGCCGGGCCTCCGGCGGGTCCTCGTAGGCCACCTCGGTCACCACGACGTCCGGCAGCAGGTCCCCGATCATCCGTTCCCCCCTCGGTCGGCCGCGCGGCCGGGCTGCCGCGCGGGACGAGGGTAACCCGGGTGGGGGGATCTTGGCGGGTGATCGGGGATCATGGCCGACCGGCCCGGCCCGACTGGCGCGGACCGGCCGGTCCGCGGCTGGTCCGGGTCCGGTCTGGGCCCGGTCCGGCCCGGCTTGGGGCCGGCTACTCGAAGGCGGCCGCCGCCTCGCGCAGCGCCCGGGCCACCGTCTCCGGGTCGTACGGCGCGGGCTCGCCGGGCCGGTAGGTGACGGAGTGCAGGGCGCCGGTGTAGCGGAAGGAGCGGTGCCGCTCGTACAGCGGCCAGGAGACCGGGGACTTGCGGTCGATGCCGACGCTGATGCCCTGGAACGGGGCCATGCCGATCAGCTGGTGGACCGGGCCGAGCAGGGCGGGCTCCGCCCCGGCCGCGGCGCCGTCCCCGGTGTCGCCCACCGGCAGGCCGTCCACCGGTAGGCCGTCCACGAGCAGCCGGAACTCCCATCTGAGGTCGGCGACGGCGGTGACCTCCAGGGTGATCAGCCGGGCGCCGGCCGGCAGCGGGCCTCCGTCGGCCTCCAGCAGGTCGCCGTACTGGTTGTAGGCGAGGCGCAGCCGGCCCTCCTCGACGTAGAGGCTGTAGCCGCCGCCCTGGTCGCCGTGCGAGACCAGGACGCCCTGGTCGCCCGGCCGGTAGCCGTCGAGCGCGGCCTCGACCGTGAAGGAGCGGAAGGCGATCAGCCGGGAGGAGCGGTAGCGTTCCAGTTCGGGGGTGCCGGCCAGCAGGGTGACCGGGCGGCGCAGCCGCTCGGCCTCGGGGCCGCGCAGCGCGAGGGCGCCGCTGCCGTCGGCGAGCGGGAAGACCCCGTCGCGCCAGGCGGCGGCCTCCCAGGCGGCGGACAACTCCTTGACCAGGTCGGGGTGTTCGGCGGCGCGGTCGTGGATCTCGGTGGGGTCGGTGCGCAGGTCGTACAGCGCCCACTCGCCGTCGTCGTACGGGGTGCCCGGGCGGTGCAGGGTGACCAGCTTCCAGCCGTCGCGGTAGTAGCTGCGGTTGCCGGTCATCTCGCAGTACTGCTCGTGGTGGGTGCCGGGCGCGGCGCCGTCGCGCAGCACGGAGGTGAAGCCGGTGCCGTCGAGCTCCTGGACGGGGTGGCCCAGGCGCTCCGACGGCCTTTCCACGCCCGCGAGTTCGAGCAGGGTGGGCAGGATGTCGGTGACGTACTGGTACTGAGTGCGGACGCCGGTGTCGCCCTCGGCGCGGGGCAGGCCGGCCGGCCAGGAGAGCACGAAGGGGACGCGGACGCCGCCCGCGTAGGTCTGGCCCTTGTAGAGGCGGAAGGGGGTGTTGGAGGCCATGCCCCAGCCGCGCGGGTAGTGCACCAGGCTCCGCGGGCCGCCGATCAGGTCGATCTCGCGCCGGACGTCCGGGTTCCAGTCCGCCGGCAGGTTCGGGTGGTGGACGAAGCGGCTGAAGTAGCTGCGGGTGCCCTCGGCGCCGCCCTCGCCGGTGCCGCCGTTGTCGCTGGTGAACACGATGATGGTGTTGTCGAGTTCGCCGAGGGCGGCCAGGGTGTCGGTGAGCCGGCCGAGGTTCTGGTCGACGTTGTCGACCATCGCCGCGTACACCTCCATGTAGCGGGCGTACAACGTCTGCTGGACGTCGGTGAGTTCGTCCCACGGGCCGACCTCGTACCCGGCCTCGGAGTTGCGCTCGGGCAGCTCGGTGCCGGGTGGGAAGTGGCCGGCGGCCAGCTGGCGGGCGAAGCGGGTGCGGCGCAGCTCGTCCCAGCCGCCGTCGTAGCGGCCGCGGTGGCGGGCGAGGTCCTCGGGCTTGGCCTGGAGCGGGCCGTGCACGGCGTTGTGGGCGAGGTAGAGGAAGAACGGCTTGTCGGCGTCGTGGGCGCGCAGTGAGGTGACCATCTTGACGGCCTGGTCGGTGATGTCGTCGGTGTAGTAGTAGCCGTCGGGGAACTCGTCGATGTCCAGCGGGCTGTTGTCGCGGACGAGTTGGTGCGGGTGGAAGAGGCTGGTCAGGCCCTCCAGGACGCCGTAGTACTGGTCGAAGCCCTTCTGGAGCGGCCAGTTGGCGCGGTCGTCGGCGGCGTTGGAGGCGGAGTCCCGGGTGAGGTGCCACTTGCCGACCGCGTAGGTGGCGTAGCCGGCGTCGTGCAGCAGTTCGGCCAGGGTGGGGATGTCCCCGGCGACCTCCATGCCGTAGCCGGGGAAGCCCGGGTCGGCGTTGGCGACGAAGGAGTAGCCGACCCGGTGCGGGTTGAGGCCGGTGAGCAGGGCCGCCCGGGCGGGGGAGCAGAGCGGCATGGTGTGGTAGTTGGCGAGCCGGACGCCGGTGGCGGCGAGGCGGTCCAGGGTGGGGGTGGGGATCTCGGCGCCGAACGGGCCGATGTCGCTGTAGCCCATGTCGTCGATCAGCACGACGACGATGTTGGGCGCGCCCTCGCGCGGGCGGACCCGCCGCGGCCAGGCGGGGACGGACTCGGCGAAGGTGCGGCCGACGGTGCCGGGGAAGCCCGCGTACGGGTCGCGGCGGTGCGGGTCGGGCGGGGTGCTCATACGGTGCTCCGGGGGTGGCTCGGGCGGG
>NZ_LFVW01000436.1:0-4844 GCF_001182915.1 Kitasatospora sp. MY 5-36 | reverse complement strand
AGCTCGATCACCTGGGCCTGGACCGAGACGTCCAGCGCGGAGACCGGCTCGTCGCAGACCAGCACGCTCGGTTCGGGCGCCAGGGCCCGGGCGATGCCGATGCGTTGGCGCTGGCCGCCGGAGAAGGCGCGCGGGTGGCGGTCGGCCACGGCCGGGTCCAGCCCGACCTGCTCCAGCAGTTCGGCGACCCGGGCGGCGCGCTGCTCCCGGTCGCCGAGGCGGTGGGCGATCAGCGGCTCGGCGATGATCTGCCCGGCGGTCATCCGGGGGTTGAGCGAGGAGTACGGGTCCTGGAAGACGAGTTGGACCTCGCGGTGCGGCCCGTCGCGCCGTGCCCCGCGGCCGAGTTCCTCGCCGCGGAAGCGGATGCTGCCGCCGGACGGCGGGTGCGCCTGGACCAGCGCCCGGGCCAGGGTGGACTTGCCGGAGCCGGACTCTCCGACCAGGCCCAGGGTCTCGCCGGGGTGCAGGTCGAGGTCGACGCCGTGCAGCGCGGTGACGGCGCGCCGCCGGGAGCCGTACGTCTTGGTCAGGCCGCGGACGGTGAGCAGTGGCCGGGTGCCCGGGGTGCTGTTGGCGGCCGCCCGGGAGGGCTCCTCCAGGCGTGGTACGGCGGCCAACAGCTCCCGGGTGTACGGGTGTTCGGGCCGGGCGAGGACCTCGGCGGTGGCGCCGCGCTCGACCACCCGGCCGTGCCGCATGACCAGCAGCCGGCGGCAGGTCCGGGCGATCACCCCGAGGTCGTGGCTGATCACCACCAGGGCGGTGCCGGTCTCCCGGTTGATCCGGGTCAGCAACCGCAGGATCTGCTGCTGGACGGTGGGGTCGAGGGCGGTGGTCGGCTCGTCGGCGACCAGCACCTCGGCGTCGTGGGCGAGCGCGAGGGCGATCATGATGCGCTGGCGCTGGCCGCCGGAGAACCGGTGCGGGTGGTCGCGCAGTCGGCCGGCGGCGTCGGGGATGCCGACCAGGTCGAGCAACTCGGCGGCCCGGGCCTTTCGTTCGGCCTTCCGCCGGGTGCCGCCGTGGGCGCGCAGCGCCTCGTCCAGTTGGCGGCCGACGGTGAGCACGGGGTTGAGCGAGGACATCGGGTCCTGGAAGACCATGGCGATCCGCCGCCCGCGCAGGGCGCGCAGCGCGGTCTCGGGGAGGGTGGCGAGGTCCTGCCCGGCGAGGTGGACCGAGCCGGCGGTGATCCGGCCGCCGGGCGGCAGCATCCGCAGCAGCGCGAGCGCGGTGGTGGACTTGCCGGAGCCGGACTCGCCGACGATGCCCAGGGTGTCGCCCGCTCCGAGGTCGAAGGAGACGCCGTCGACGGCCGTGGTGCCCTGGGAGTCGGACTCGCCGAACCGTACGGTGAGGTCGGTGACGCGGAGCACGGTGGTCATCGGCGGATCCCCCGGTTCAGGGCCTCGGCGATCAGCGTGAAGCCGAGCACCAGCGCGGTGGTGGCGGCCAGCGGGGCGGCCGCGAAGGTCGGGTGGGTGGCCAGGTAGGCGACGGACTGGCTGAGGATGCTGCCCAGGGTGGGCTCCGGCGGGCGGACCCCGAGGCCGAGGAAGCTCATCGCGCCCTCGATGAACACGCCGAGCGAGAGTGCCACGGCGGTCTGCACGATCAGCGGGTCGACGGCGTTGGGCAGTACGTGCCGCAGCAGCACCCGGGCCCGGGAGGCGCCGCCGACCCGGGCCGCCAGGGCGTACTCGCGCTCCCGCTGGACGAGGATGCCGGCCCGCAACTGCCGTCCGTAGCCGGGGATCTCGGCCAGCGCGATGACGATCACCACCGGCCAGCGGCCCGGGCCGAGGACGGCGGTGACGGCCAGGGCGAGGATGAGCCCGGGGAAGGCGAGCAGCAGGTCGAAGGTGCGCTGGACGGCGAGGTCGGCCCACCGGGAGGTGGCCGCGAGCAGGGCGGCGGAGCAACCGAGCAGGGCGCCGACCGGGACGGCGGTGACGATCAGCGCGAGGTCGGTGCCGATGCCGTGCAGCACCCGGCTGTACAGGTCGCGGCCGAGGTCGTCGGTGCCGAAGGGGTGCGCGGCGCCGGGGCCGGCCAGGGCGAGCGCGCTCTGGGCGTTCGGGTCGGTGCCGGTGAGCAGCGGTGCGAGCAGTCCGGCCAGGGCGACGGCGCCGACCAGGACGAGGCCGGTCAGGCCGCGCGGGCTGAGCAGGGCGGAGCGGTAACGGCCGCGCGGTGCGGCGGACTTGAGGGGAAGGGCGGCGGTGGTCATCGGGTCACTCCCAGCGGATCCGGGGGTCGAGCCAGGTGTAGGCCAGGTCGGTGAGCAGTTGGACGGCCACGTAGACCGCGACCACGAGCAGCAGCAGGTCCTGCACCAGCGGGTAGTCCCGGCGCAGCACGCCCTGCTCGATCAGCTGGCCGAGGCCCGGCCAGGCGAAGATCCGCTCCACCAGGACGGCCCCGGCGACGAGGTGGCCGGTCTGGAGGCCGAGGACGGTGACGGCGGAGGGCAGCGCGTTGGGCAGGGCGTGCCGCCAGACGATCCGCCGCCGGGAGACGCCGAGCGCGGTCGCGGTGCGGACGTAGTCCTCGGCGAGGGCGCGTTCGATGCCGTCCTTGAGGTAGCGGGCCAGCACGGCGGCGCTGGGCAGGGCCAGGCAGAGGGCGGGCATCGCCAGGTACTGCACGGCCAGGTCCGGTTCGGCGAGCAGGGACTCGTGCCCGCCGGCCGGGAGCAGTTCGAAGGAGACGGCGAACAGCAGGACCAGCAGCACACCGGTGACGAACGGCGGGACCGCCAGCACACCGGTGGTGACCGCCTGGACGGCGGCGGCGACCGGGCCGCGCCTGGTGGTGGCGCCGACCACGCCCAGCGGCAGCGCGATCAGCACCACCAGCAGCAGGGCGCCGAGGGTGAGTTGGACGGTGGCGCCGAGGCCGTTGCCGATCAGGTCGGAGACCTGGCCGCCGATCGCGTAGCTCGGCCCGAGGTCGCCGCTCAGCAGGTGGCCGAGCCAGCTGACGTACTGGCCGAACAGCGGCTGGTCGAGCCCGAGTCGACCGCGGATGGCGGCGACGGTGGCGGGGGAGGCGTCCGGTCCGGCGAGTGTGGTGGCCGGGTCGCCGGGGATCAGCCGGAGGATGAGGAAGACCAGGAAGGAGGCGAGGGCGAGGACGAGCAGTCCGCTGGGGAGGCGTTTCAGGAGGAAGGTGCGCATGGGGTTCCGGGCCGTCCTGCTCAGGCCGTGAGGTAGGCGTCGTCGAGGTTGAGGTAGCCGAACTTGTTGAGCGTGACGCCCCGGGCCCGGCGGCCCGCGACCTCGACCAGTCCGGCGATGGCGAGGTCGATCACGAACTCCTCGTCCAGCAGCACGTCGGTGATCTGCTGGTGGAGGGCCCTGGCCTCGGGGCTGTCGCTGTCGCTGCGGTTCCAGGCGCGCTGCACCACGTCGGTGTAGGCGGGGGAGGCGAAGCGGGAGCTGTTCCTGGCCTCGTTGAAGGGGTAGGCGCTCACCGCGAGGGTGGCGGGCTGGAGTTGGGCGAAGCCGTGGCTGAGCGTCCACAGGGCGGGCATGGACTGGGAGATCAGCTGTTTCTGCATGGTCGGGGAGTCGGCGGGCTGGAGCACCGTCTCGATGCCGACCTGCCGGAGGTCGTACTGGAGGATCTGCGCGACGGCGGTCGGCCCGGCCTCGTTGGAGTGGGCGAAGGGCAGGGTGATGTGCTCGGCGCCCGCGTCCCGGAGCAGCGCCCGGGCCCGTTCCGGGTCGTGCCGGTAGTGGGTGGCGCCGGCCTCGGTGTAGGCCGGGGAGGACTTGGGCCAGGGCACCGAGGAGACGGTGCCGTAGCCGCCGAGGGCCTGCTGGACGAGCCGGTCGCGGTCGACCGCCCAGGCGATGGCCTGGCGGACGCGCTTGTCCCGGACGTGCTCGGCGGTGACGTCCACGCCGATGTAGTGGGCGCCGGAGCCGGTGTCGTACTGCCTGATCCGGAACCGCGGGTCGTCGACCAGGGTCGCGGCGTCCTTGCCGCGGACGTTGTAGGACAGGTGGGTCTGGCCGGTCCTGAGCGAGGACAGCAGCGACTCCGCCTGCGGGATGATCCGGATCTCCACGCCGTCGAGGTGGGGGCGGCCGGGGTTCCAGTACTGCTCGTTGCGGGCGAAGGAGAGCGAGGAGCCGGGCTTGCGCCCGGTGAGGGCGAACGGGCCGGTGCCGACCAGCCGGGTGCCGGTGACGGCGTCCTCGATGCTCTCCCGATCCGGGACGATCATGAATTCGAAGAGGTCGAAGAGGTTGCTCACCGGGTGGGCGAGCACCAGGGTCAGCTCGAAGTCGCCGTTCTTGCGGAAGTCGGTGACGGCGGCGGCGGTGGACCTCAACTGGGCGGAGCGGGCCGGGTTCTGGAGGTTCCGGACGGCGAAGACGACGTCGTCGGCGGTGAACCGGCGGCCGCTGTGGAACAGCACGTCCTCGCGCAGCCTGAGGGTCACGTTCAGGCCGTCCGGCGAGACCTCCCAGGCGGTGGCGAGCTCGGGCTGCGGCCGGAGCCGGTCGTCGTACCGGGTGAGGGTGTTGAAGGCGAGGCGCTGGACGAGGGTGTTGGCGCTCACGGCGAAGAGCAGGCTCGGGGTGATGTCGATGCCGGTCGCGACGGTCAGCACGCCGCCCCGGCGCGGGGTGTCGGCGTCCACGGCACCGGCCGCGTTCCGGGCGTGCTCGACGGCCGAGCGGCAGCCCGCGAGCGTCAGCAGTCCGGCGCCGGCGAGGCCCGCGCGCAGCAGGGTGCGGCGGCTCGGGGCGGGGGGACGGGGGAGCGCGGTCATGGCGGTCCTTCGGGGGCGGCTGCGGGTGATCGGGGGCGGTTTCGCGGGGTCGGGG
>NZ_LFVW01000435.1:0-9897 GCF_001182915.1 Kitasatospora sp. MY 5-36 | reverse complement strand
GACCCCGCCGCCGGGCAGGTCGTCGTCGTCATCGCGGCGGCCGCGGCCGGCCGGCCAGTCGCCGTCCGCCGGGGCGTCCTCGGGAAGGCCGCCGACGGCCATCAGGCGGGCCATCAGCGCGGAGGACGGGCCGGGCGTGCCGGTGCGGGTCAGCATGTGCTTGACGGCGCGGGCCTCGTCGACCTCGGCGAGGCAGTGCGGGCAGGTCGCCAGGTGGGCCTGGACGCGGTCGCGCGAGTCGTGGCCGAGCTCGCCGTCCAGGAAGGCGGAGAGGCGCTCGCCGAGGTGGTGGTCCTCGGCGGGTGCGGCGGGGCGGACGGGAAGCGCGTGCAGCGCCGTGTCCGCGGGCAGTGCCACCGCGGGCAGCACGGGCTCACCGGGTTCGTCGCCTCCGCGACGGCCCGGCAGGGCCCAGCCCCGTCGGTTCGGGGACCGGTCGGAGGCGTCCGACCGACCCGAACCGGACCGGCTGGTTCCGCTCACGACCGCCTCCGTCCGCGCCCACCGGGCGCGACCGCGGCCTCGACCGCTCCGACGCCGACCGGCACCGGCTCCTCCGAGCCGCCGCGGCGCTCCCGGCCGGGGGCCGAGCCGGGGGCGCGGTGCTTGAGCGCGGCGCGCAGGTGCGAGCGGCCGCGGTGGATGCGGCTGCGGACGGTGCCGAGCTTGACGCCCAGCGTGGCGGCGATCTCCTCGTAGGACAGGCCCTCGATGTCGCAGAGCACCACCGCGGCGCGGAACTCCGGCGCCAGGGTGTCCAGGGCCTGCTGCACGTCGGCGTCGAAGTGGGTGTCGCTGAAGTGCTGGGCCGGGCTCGGCTCGCGGGAGGCGAGCCGCTCGGCCGCGTCCTCGCCGAGCGCGTCGAAGCGGATGCGCTGGCGGCGGCGGACCATGTCCAGGAAGAGGTTGGTGGTGATCCGGTGCAGCCAGCCCTCGAACGTGCCGGGGGTGTACGTGGACAGCGAACGGAACACCCGGACGAAGACCTCCTGGGTGAGGTCCTCGGCGTCGTGCTGGTTGCCCGTCAGGCGGTAGGCGAGCCGGTAGACGCGGGCGCTGTGCGCCTCGACGATCTCCTCCCAGCTGGGCGGAGTCCAGGTCTGCGCGTCGGGACCCTCGGTGAAGGTCGCGAGGGCGGGGGCCTCGGTGGCGCCGCCGGCCGGCGTCGCGGCCACGGGCTGGTCCAGGTCGGAGTGCGCAGGCTGGTTCATCACGGGCTTCGGCGTACGGGCTGACGCGGTGCCGCGGGAGTGCCGCCGCACAGGGACGTCGCCCTCGGCCACACCTCCTCGGTCGGCTCTTCTGCCCAGCAGGGCCACCACCATATCCACCTCACCCGTCAAGCCCGGATAAAAGTGCCCGGGAGGTCTTCCGCACCCGGTCCGTCCTGACAACGGCCCGCCGCCGTACGCGGTTCCCGGTCGGCCAGTAATCTGTGCCAGGAAATATCGACATCCTTCGGCACCGGGCCTCGCCCGGGGCTCCGAAAGAGGCAGCCATCAGCGAGTTCGGGCCCGCGCACGCGGCCCTCGCCGACACCTACGTGAGCGAGGACGCCGTGCTGACCTACGCCCGGGCGCAGTCCGCGCGGACCGGGATACGGGCGATCGGACCGAGCGGCGGGGCCTGCCTGCGGCTGCTGGCCGCCGCGCTGGACGCCAAGGCGGTGGCCGAGATCGGCACCGGCACCGGGGTGTCCGGGGTCTACCTGCTGCGCGGAATGCGGCCGGACGGCGTGCTCACCACGGTCGACTCCGAGCCGGTGCGCCAGCAGCTGGCCCGCGAGGCGTACCAGGCGGCCGGGTTCGCGGCCAACCGCTCCCGGTTCATACCGGGCCGGGCGCTGGAGGTGCTGCCCCGGCTCGCCGACGGCCAGTACGACCTGGTGTTCTGCGACGGCGACCCGGTCGAGTCCTGCGAGTACCTGCGGGAGGCGCTGCGGCTGCTGCGGCCGGGCGGGATGGTCTGCTTCGAGGGCGTCTTCCAGGAGGGCCGGCTGGCCGAGCCGGAGCTCCAGGACCCGCAGACCGGCGCGGTCCGGGACCTGGTCCGGGACGTGCGGGAGAGCGAGGCCCTGCTGCCGGCGCTGCTGCCGGTGTCGGACGGGCTGCTCTGCGCCGTCAAGCGCTGAACATCAAGCGCTGAGCGTCACGCGCCGAGCCCGGCGCCCCTTCGGGCCCGGGCCCGGGCCCGGGAAAACGTGCGGACCCGGGCCGACATGACGTCGAACCCGGGCCCGGCAGCACATCTCCAGGAGATGGCGAGCACCTGCTGCGGTCAGCCGCAGGCCTTCTTCAGGGCCTCGCCGAGGGCCTGGGCCTCGTCCGGCGTGAGCTCCACCACAAGGCGTCCGCCGCCTTCGAGCGGAACGCGCATGATGATGCCCCGTCCCTCTTTGGTGACTTCGAGCGGGCCGTCACCCGTCCGCGGCTTCATGGCCGCCATGCTCGTTCCCCTTCCTGCAACCGCTCAGCTACGCACCGGCAGTCCGTCCACCGCCGGTATCGAACGCATTGATCGGAAGCCATTATCCCGCATGCCACGGGCTGATGACCAACATCACTCTCGGTGCAACCACGACCGGACCGCCCCCAACCGCCGCAAACCACGTCATAAGCCCCGGCGTGGCGGTGGTGCGGACACCGCCCGAAGGTGCGATACCTCACACTCCCCAGGCCCCCGCGTGCTCCGGCATCCTGACACACACGACCGACAACGCCTCGATCCCGGGAGCCCTCACCCATGTCCGATTCCGTGCTGTACGAGCTGGACGGCGGCCTGGCCGTCATCACCATCAACCGCCCGGAGGCGATGAACGCGCTCGACGTCGCCACCAAGGTCGCGC
Organism: Kitasatospora sp. MY 5-36; assembly: GCF_001182915.1. Taxonomy (NCBI): domain Bacteria; kingdom Bacillati; phylum Actinomycetota; class Actinomycetes; order Kitasatosporales; family Streptomycetaceae; genus Kitasatospora; species Kitasatospora sp. MY 5-36. The sequence goes on along the minus strand of NZ_LFVW01000435.1, from coordinate 7,052 downwards.
TGCGCGACGCCGTGACCGCCGCGGCCGCGGACCCGGCGGTGCGGGCCGTCCTGCTCACCGGAGCGGGCGAGCGGGCGTTCTGCGTCGGACAGGACCTGAACGAGCACCTGGCCATGCTGAAGCGGGCCGAGGAGACCGGCGAGGGCGCGCTGCGGACCGTCGGCGAGCACTACAACCCGCTGGTGCGGGCGCTGGCCGGGATGCGCAAGCCGACCGTCGCCGCGGTCGGCGGGGTGGCGGCCGGGGCCGGCGCCTCGCTCGCCTTCGCCTGCGACTTCCGCGTCCTGTCCGACCGGGCCGGCTTCAACACCGCCTTCGCCGGGATCGGGCTGACGGCCGACTCGGGCGCCTCCTGGACGCTGCCCCGGCTGGTCGGGCACGCCAGGGCCACCGAGCTGCTGATGCTGCCCCGCACGGTCAAGGCCGCCGAGGCCGCCGAGCTGGGCCTGGCCACCAAGGTGGTGCCGGCCGGGGAACTCGCCGCCACCGCACGGGCCTTCGCCCGCGAGCTGGCCGAGGGCCCGACCGTCGCCTACGGCGCCATCAAGGAGTCGCTGGCCTACGGCGCCTCCCACTCGCTGAACGAACTCCTCGACAAGGAGGACGAGTTGCAGACGCTGGCCGGCGACAGCGAGGACCACCGGATCGCGGTGCGCGCCTTCATCGCCAAGGAGAAGCCGACGTACCTGGGCCGCTAGGGCCGGTGTCCGGGTCCGGGCCGGCCGGCCCGGACCCGCCGGTCAGCCCTTGGCGCCGGTGCGGACGTGGCAGTCCGCCAGGTGGTCGTCGACCAGCCCGCAGGCCTGCATCAGGGCGTACGCGGTGGTCGGGCCGACGAAGCGGAAGCCCGCCTTCTTCAGCGCCTTCGCCAGCGCCGTCGACTCCGGCGTGACGGCCGGCACCTCGCCCATCGTGCGGGGGGCCGGCCGGCCCGGTTCGGCGGCGAACTGCCAGATCAGCGCGTCCAGGCCGCCCGCCAGGTCGCGGGCGACCCGCGCGTTGGCGATCGCCGCCTCGATCTTGGCCCGGTTGCGGATGATGCCGGCGTCGGCGAGCAGGCGCTCCTTGTCCGCCTCGCCGAACTCGGCGACCTCGGCGATCCGAAAGCCCGCGAACGCGGCCCGGAAGCCCTCGCGGCGGCGCAGGATGGTCAGCCAGGACAGGCCGGACTGGAAGGCCTCCAGGCAGACCCGCTCGAACAGCGCGTCGTCGCCGTGCACCGGGGGGCCCCACTCGGTGTCGTGGTAGACCCGGTAGTCGTCGGTGGAGTCGCCCCAGCCGCAGCGGCGCAGGCCGTCCGCGCCGAGCACCGCGCCCCCGGCCGGGTCGGTCACTTCTCCGTCCCCGGCTTCGCGTCCTCGGGGGCGTGCTCCCCGGCCGGCTGCTTGGCGAGCACCACGGCCGGCTCGACCACCTGGGCGAACTGCTCCAGGCCGGGCAGCGGTTCGGCCGCCGGGTCGGGGGCGCTGGTCGCCTCGACGGCGCCGCGCAGGTGGGCGGCGGCCTCCAGCTCGGCGATCCGCGCGTCGCGGTAGGCGAGTTCGGCGCCGAGGCGGTCCAGGACGTCGTCCACCTCGTCCATCCGGTAGCCGCGCAGCGCCATCGGCAGGCGCAGCTCGTCCACGTCCGCCCGGCCCAGCGGGCGGTCCTGCGGCAGCCGCGCGGAGATCCGGTCCGGTGCCGCCTCCGGCATCGAGCCGCCCCCGCCGAGCGCCACCAGGGCGGCACCGCCGACCACCACGGCCATGGCGACCACGATCACCCAGAACACGAGCTGTCCTCCCGAACTCCCGGCCGGTCCGCTATGTGGTGGCAGGCAACCACACTGATCATGACAGCATGGTCCCTTAGTGAGGCCGGGGGCCATCATCGCACCCGCAGGAGCTCTGGAGGAGACATCGGTGGCACTGCGCCTGGGACCGCGGGAATTCGGTGACGACGAGCTGGTGATCATGGCGATCGTCAACCGGACGCCGGACTCGTTCTTCGACAAGGGCGCGACCTTCGCCGACGAGGCCGCCTTCGCCGCCGCGGACCGCGCGATGGCCGAGGGCGCGGCGATCCTGGACATCGGCGGGGTGAAGGCCGGGCCCGGCGACGAGGTCACGGTCGAGGAGGAGCTGCGGCGCACCGTGCCCTTCGTGGCCGAGCTGCGCAAGCGCCACCCCGAGGCGGTGATCAGCGTGGACACCTGGCGGCACGAGGTCGGCGAGGCGGTCTGCGAGGCGGGCGCGGACCTGCTGAACGACGCCTGGGGCGGCGTGGACCCGAGGCTCGCCGAGGTGGCCGCCCGGTACGACGCCGGGCTGGTCTGCACCCACGCGGGCGGCGCCGAGCCCCGTACCCGGCCGCACCGGGTCGGGTACGAGGACGTGATGGCGGACATCCTGCGGGTGACCGTGGGGCTCGCCGAGCGCGCGGTGGAGCTGGGCGTACGGCGGGACGCGGTGGTCATCGACCCGGGGCACGACTTCGGCAAGAACACCCGGCACTCGCTGGAGGCCACCCGGCGGCTGCCGGAGATGACCGCGACCGGCTTCCCGGTGCTGGTCTCGCTCTCCAACAAGGACTTCGTCGGCGAGACCCTGGACCGGCCGGTGAACGAGCGGCTGCTCGGCACCCTGGCCACCACCGCGGTCTCGGCCTGGCTGGGCGCGCGGGTCTACCGGGTGCACCAGGTCGCGGAGACCCGCCAGGTGCTGGACATGGTCGCCTCGATCCGGGGCACCCGCCCCCCGGCGGTCGCCCGCCGGGGGCTGGCGTGAACCCTCCTGTCGGCGCTCGGCTCGCCTCCGGGGCGCTCGGACCCGGTGCCGACGTTCGTCGCTCCGGCGCTCGTCCCTCGCTTGTCGCTCCTCGCTTTCGGCACCGGCGCGACCCTTCGGCTCGCTCGCGCTAGATCTCGTTCGCGGGCCGGCGGGCGTCGGCGAGGATCTTCATGACCTCGTCGATCTCGTCGGTGATGTGGAACAGCTCCAGGTCGTGCGGGGCCGCCTTGCCCTGCGCGACCAGGGTGTCCTTCAGCCACTCGTACAGGCCGCCCCAGTAGGCGCTGCCGTAGAGGATCACCGGGAAGCGGGTGACCTTCTTCGTCTGCACCAGGGTGAGCGCCTCGAACAGCTCGTCCAGCGTGCCGAGGCCGCCGGGCAGGACCACGAAGCCCTGCGCGTACTTCACGAACATCGTCTTGCGGACGAAGAAGTAGCGGAAGTTCAGCCCGAGGTCGACGAACTCGTTGAGGCCCTGCTCGAAGGGCAGCTCGATGCCGAGCCCGACGCTGAGGCCGCCCGCCTCGGAGGCGCCGCGGTTGGCAGCCTCCATCGCGCCCGGGCCGCCGCCGGTGATCACCGCGTAGCCGGCCTCGGCGAGGGCCCGGCCGATGGCCACGCCCGCCTGGTACTCGGGCGAGTCGACCGGGGTCCGGGCGGAGCCGAAGACACTGATCGCGGGCGGGAGTTCGGCGAGGGCGCCGAAGCCCTCGACGAACTCCGAGGTGATCCGCAGGACCCGCCACGGGTCGGTGTGCAGCCAGTCGGTCGGACCGGTGGTGTCCAGCAGGCGCTGGTCCGTGGTGCTCGTACCGACCTGGTCCCGGCGCACCAGCACCGGGCCCTTCTGCTTCTCGGGCCAGGCCTTCTTCTTCCGCGGCGCACCGACCTGCTCGGGGCCGTGGCCGTAGTGCTTCTCGTCTCCTGTGCCTGTCATGACGAAACCCTACGCCCGCCCTCCCCCGTTTTCAGGCAACGGGGGAAGGTCGGTTGAGCATCCGGAAGGTGGCGTTCGACTGCTGATCGGACGAGCGTCGCCGGCAGCGGCTCAGCTGGTCAGCCAGGCGCGCATCCGGTCCTCGACCTCGGCGATGGCGCTCAGCGAGCAGTACTCCTCGCGCTTGTGCGCCAGGTTCGGGTCGCCGGGGCCGTAGTTGACCGCCGGGACGCCGAGCGCGCTGAACCGGGCGACGTCGGTCCAGCCGAACTTGGCCCGGGCCTGGCCGCCGGTGGCCTCCAGGAAGGCCTGGGCGGCCGGCTGGGAGAGCCCGGGCAGGGCGCCCACGGCGAAGTCGGTGACGGTCAGCTCGAAGCCGTCGAAGACCTCGCGCACGTGCTTCTCCGCGTCCACCTCGTCGCGGTCCGGCGCGTAGCGGAAGTTGACCGTGACGACGCACTCGTCCGGGATCACGTTGCCGGCCACGCCGCCGTCGATCCGGACCGCGTTCAGGCCCTCGCGGTACTCCAGGCCGTCGATCTCCACCCGGCGCGGCTGGTAGTTCTCCAGCCGGGTGAGCACCTCGGCGGCGTGGTGGATGGCGTTGTCCCCGAGCCAGCTGCGGGCCGAGTGGGCGCGCCCGCCGGTCAGCCGCACCTGCGCCCGCAGGGTGCCCTGGCAGCCGCCCTCGACCATGCCGCCGCTGGGCTCCATCAGCACCGCGAAGTCGCCGGCCAGCCACTCCGGGTGGTCCTTGGCCAGGTGGCCGAGGCCGTTGCGGGAGGCCTCCACCTCCTCGCAGTCGTAGAAGACGAAGGTGAGGTCGCGGTTGGGCTCGGGCACCGTGGCGGCGAGGCGCAGCTGCACGGCCACGCCGGACTTCATGTCCGTGGTGCCGCAGCCGTGGAGCAGGTCGCCCTCGACCCACGAGGGGAGGTTGTCGGCGATCGGCACGGTGTCCAGGTGGCCGGCCAGGACGACGCGCTCGGCCCGGCCCAGGTTCGTCCGGGCCACCACGTTGTTGCCGTGGCGGTCCACGGTGAGGTGCGGGTAGCCGCGCAGCGCGGTCTCGATGGCGTCGGCGAGCGCCTGCTCGTCGCCGCTCACCGAGGGGATGTCGACGAGCCGGGCGGTCAGCGTGCCGCCGTCGAGAGTGAGGTCCAGGGGCGTCGGGTTCGAGCTGCTCATGGGAGCCAGCCTAATCCGCGGCCCGGTCCGGCCGGTGCGGCGGTCCGCGACGCGGACCGGGGCCGCCTCGGTCGGCGCGCCCCTCGGCTCCCGGAGGCGAGTGGGCGGGTGACGGCAACCGGAAGGCGCCGCACATCCGTCCGAGTGGGTACGGTGTCGGATCAAGGTGCAGGCGCGAGAGGGGCGACGGTGGCCAGGAGAAGGAGCAGCGAAGAGCTGGGCGACGAAGAGGAGCCCACTCGCCGCCGCGGGCCGCTTCGCGCCCTGCTGATGGTGATCGTCGGGCTGCTCGGCCTGGCCATGGTCGCCGGCCTGGCCGTGGTCGGGATCTGGTGGTTCGGTTTCAAGCCCGGCGCGTCCGAGGAGTGCTCGGTGAAGACGGCGGCGGGGAACGGCACGCTGGAGCTGCCGCAGGCCGCCAACGCCGCGACGATCGCCGCGGTGGCGCGTTCGCGCGGGCTGCCGGACCGGGCCACCACGATCTCGCTGGCGACCGCCATGCAGGAGTCCAAGCTGCGCAACCTCGCGGGCGGCGACCGGGACTCGATCGGCCTCTTCCAGCAGCGGCCGTCGATGGGCTGGGGCACCCCGGCGCAGATCTCGGACCCGGTGTACGCGACCAACAAGTTCCTGGACGGCCTGGTCAAGGTCCCGGGCTACACCCGGATGCCGCTGACCGACGCCGCGCAGACGGTGCAGAAGAGCGGCTACCCGCAGGCCTACGCCAAGCACGAGACCAAGGCGACCCTGCTCACCTCGGCGCTGGCCGGCCGGGAGCCCGCCTCGTTCTCCTGCGTGGTGCACGACTACGCCAAGCCGGACCCGGCGGACTCCGCCTCGGCCGCGCCGGGCGCCACCCCGGGCGCCACCGCGGCCCCGGCCGCCGCGCCGGACCGGGCCCAGGTGCTGTCCGACCGGGTGCGCCGGGAGTTCGGCCGCACGGTGACCCCGGCGACCGGCTACACCTCGACCATCAAGGGCGCCGAGAACGCCGTCTCGCTGACCCCGGACCCGGCCACCGCCGCCCTGACCTCCTCGCCGGACGCGGGGGCGGCGGACGGCGGGGTGAGCGCCGAGCGGGCGAGCGGCTGGGAGGTCGCCCACTGGGCGGTCGCCCAGGCCCAGCAGCTGGGCATCGCGACGGTCGCCTACGACGGGAAGATCTGGCGCAAGTCCAAGTCCGAGGACGGCTGGCAGAACCAGACCTCGGGCACCTCGACCAAGCTCGTCCAGGTCACGCTGGCCCCGGCCGACAAGAGTTGACGCACTGGTGTTCGGGTTGCCGCCGGACGGGTGATTCCGGTCAACCCCGATGGACCGGCCGCCCGCTCCGGCGAACCCGGCTGGAGAACCGTCACTCCCCTTGACCGGGGCGGTTCGACGGCGTCCGACCGGGCCGGTCGGGCAGCACTGTTGTGGTCGTACGATCCGATGGTCGGCCAGGAAGATTCCTTGCGTCGGCCGAAACCTTCTGGCTTCTCAAGCGGTAACAACGTCGTCCGCCCGGTCGTCCACGCCCGGTCCTTTGGCGGACGGGACGGACCCAGACCCCTTCGAGGAGCCCCATGTCTCACCCCCTCACGCGCCGGATCGCCCAGGCCGCGCTCGTCGTGGCCGCCGGAGCGACCCCGCTTCTCGCGGCCGGCTCCGCGTCCGCCCTGGGCGGGGACGCCCTGCTGCCCAAGAGCGACCTCGCGGCACCGCTGGGCCAGCTGGCCAACACCGACACCGGTTCCACCCTCCAGCACACCACCCACCAGCTCGGCCAGGCCGCCGGGACCACGGGTGCGGCCACCGTCGCCGCCGGCGTACCGGCCTCCGCCGACGCCGCCGGAAACATCGTCGCCCAGCAGCTGCCCGAGGCCAACGAGAAGGCCGGCTCGCTGACCGCCCCGGTCGACCAGACCGCGGCGACCGCGGGCCAGCTCTCCTCGGTCACCCCGAAGGTCGCCTCGTCCCTGGCCGGCAAGCTCGGCGAGGCCGTCACCGGCAAGAGCGCGGAGACCCGCAGCGCCACCGCCGGCACCGGCCCGCTCGGCGGACTCACCCAGGCGGGCTCGGTCACCCAGGCCGTGCCCGGCGCCGAGACGCTCACCGGCGCCGTCCCCGGCGGCACCGCCGTCGCCGACGCGCTGCCGGTCGGCGCGGTGCAGCGCGCG
>NZ_LFVW01000434.1:0-9909 GCF_001182915.1 Kitasatospora sp. MY 5-36 | reverse complement strand
TCCACGTTGACGTTCTTCACGTACTGCTGGGTCAGCGTGGAGGCGCCCTGGACGGCGGCGCCGCTCTCCGCGTTCTTGGTGATCGCGCGCAGGATGCCCTTGAGGTCGACGGCGCCGTGCTCGTAGAACCGGGCGTCCTCGATGTCCACCTGCGCCGTGCGGATCAGCGGGGACATCTGGTCGGCGGGTATGACGGTGCGGTCGCGCTCGTAGACCTTGGCGATCAGGCCGCCGTTGGCGTCGAAGATCTGCGTCGCCTGGCTCAGCGGCGGGGTCCTGAAGTCGTCGGGGATGCTCTCGAAGCCCTCGGCGCCGTTCTTCGCGCCGAGCCCGACCGCCCCGGCCGCCGGGAGGATCAGGCCCGCCAGCAGCACCCCGCCCAGCACGCTGGAGCCGAGGAAGGTGGCCGCGTGGCCCAGGAAGCCGATCGGGGTCTCGCGGCGCCTCGGTCGCGGCACCCAGGTGTCGCCCGGGTCCGAAGCGGCGGGTATGCGGCTCTTCGGTGACATAGATCGAACATTACGGCCGTGAACAGGCCGTGGGGAGCGGGTGTTGGCGAAGGATTGTCACAAAATCGCGACGGATTCGACTCATTCCCGAGGGTCGAACGGGCGTGCACGACGGGGCAAGGACCGTTCGTCCACGGTCCGTTGCCCCGCGTGCCGCCCGGCCGACCTCGCTCGGCCGGTTCCGCTCAGCCGAACCCGCTCAGCCGGCCGGGCAGAAGACGTCCCGGGCCGGGCGGTGGCCGGTGACCAGGTAGTCCGTCACCACCTCGTCGCCGCAGGCGTTCCCGTTGGCCCGGTACACGTCGTGGCCGCCCGAGTCCACCGTCACCATCCGCGCCCGGTCCCCGAACGCCGCACGCAGCTTGAGCGCGCCGGTGTACGGCGTCGCGGGGTCGCGCAGGTTCTGCGTGAGCAGCACGTTGGACGGGCCCCGGTCGGTGACCCGCACCGGCGGCTCGGCGGGCGCGAACGGCCAGAAGGCGCAGGGCATCACGTTCACCGGCAGGCCGGCGGTGAGCGGGCGGGCGGCGCGGTCGGCGGTCACGGCCTTGGCGTAGCCGGCCGGGTCGGCGGGCCACCAGACGTCGTTGCAGAGGGTCCCGACCGAGACGGCGATGGTGTTCTGCACCGCCGCCTCCGGCGGCACCACCGGGGCGGGCAGCGGACGGCGGCCGAGACCGGCCAGCATCAGCCCCGCGACGTCCGGGAAGCGGGCGTCCGCGTTCATGCCGTCCAGCAGGGTCTGGCGCAGCACGTTGCCGTTCAGCTCCGCCGGGTTGGCGCCCGGCCAGGGCAGCGGGGCCCGGTCGAGGCGGGCGGCGAGGTCGAGGAAGAGCGCGCGGACCTCCTCGGGGGTGTCCGCGACCCGGTCCGGGTTGTCCGGCGCGGACGCCCACCTCGCGAAGTCCGGGAAGCGGTCCTCGACGCCCCGGCCGTAGGCGTCCAGCCAGCCGCGCCCGACCCGCGACGGGTCCGGGTCGTCGTTGCTGTCCAGTACGACCCGGTCGGTCCGCTCCGGGAACATGGTGGTGTAGACGGCGCCCGCGTAGGTGCCGTACGAGACGCCCCAGAGGGAGAGGCGGCGCTCGCCGAGGGCGCGGCGGATGCCGTCGAGGTCGCGGGCCTCGTTGGCGGTGGAGATGCTGCGCAGCACCGGGCCGCCGTTGCGCGCGCAGGTGTCGGCGATGCGGCGGGCGGTGGCCAGGTTCCCGTCGATCGAGCCGTCGGCGGCCGGCCAGGGACGCAGTTTGACCATCGACAGGTCGGCGGGGTCGAGGCCGCAGCTGACCGGGGTGGAGCGGCCGACGCCCCGCGGGTCGAAGCCGACCACGTCGTAGCGGTCCCGGACGGACTGGGGCAGGCGCCCGGCCATGCCGTGGACGAGGTCGAGGCTGGAACCTCCCGGTCCGCCGGGGACGGCCAGCAGGACGCCTCGGCGCCGGCCGGGGTCGGCGGCGCTGATCCGGGAGACGGCGAGGGTGACGCGGGCGCCGTCCGGATCGGCGTAGTCCAGCGGGACGGTGACCTCGGCGCACCGTTGGGGGCTGTCGGCCGGGGCGCCCGGACACGCGGCCCAGGCGAGGCCGTCCCTCCCGGGCTTCGCGCTCTCGGCCGCACCGGCGGGCAGGGCGCTCAGCGCGGTCACGGCCAGGGCGGCGGCCGCGGTGACCGCGGCGGTGACGGTGCGGGTGGGGGCGGTGCGGGTGACTGTGGTTCGGGTGGGCTTCGTCATGCCCAAGAGTCTGCTGGGGCACGGGACTTGGAACCATGCGGGCAGCGGGCCGGTCGGGGGTGGGGAAATCCCCCGGGCGCCGGGGAGGGGGCGGAGACCGCTTCCGGCCGCGGTCTCCGGCCGCGCGGGGTGGGGGTGGTGGGAGCGGTACGGCGGGGTCCGGTCCGGCTCAGAGGCCGAGCCGGCCCGGGTCGGCTGCCAGGGCGCGCAGCGGCTCGCGCGGGTCGGCGACCAGCCTGCGCTCCGCCAGGTCGAGGATGCCGCCGACGCCGGTGATCTCGGCGGCCAGCACGCCGTCCTCGCGGACCAGCCGCTGCACCACCTGGAAGGTCTTGCCGTCCCGCCAGGTGAACGAGCAGCTGACCGCCACCGAGTCGCCCGCGCGCAGCTCCCGCAGGTACTTGACCGTGGTCTCCAGGACCACCGGGCCGACCCCCTTGGCGACCAGGTCCGCCTGGCGGATCCCGGCCGCCCGGAGGTACTCCCAGCGGGCGTGCTCGGCGTACTGGAGGTAGACCGCCTGGTTCAGGTGCCCCTGGGAGTCCGTCTCGTACCCGCGGACGGTGATGTGCGTGGTGAAGTCCTGATCACTCATGCCCCGCACGGTACTCCGGGCCCCCGGGGCACCACCTCGTGTCCTCCGTCACCCGTCCCACCCGGATCACCCGGACAGGACGGCCAGCAGCGGCGTGAGGGCGTCCGGCCGCCGGTCGACCGGCAGGTGCTCGACCGGGTGGAAGCCGCAGCCGAGCGCGGTCGCGCCGCCGTCGCAGGTCCGGTCGTCGCCGACCATCAGGACGTCCGCCGGGGCGAGGCCGAGCCGCTCGCAGGCGGTCTCGAAGATCACCGGGTCGGGCTTCTGGGCACCGACCTCGTACGACAGCACGTAGACGTCGACCAGCTCCTCCAGGCCGTACGCGCGGAAGACCGGCCGCAGGTCCCAGGCGATGTTGCTCACCACGGCGACCGGCACGCCCCGGCGGCGCAGCTCGCGCAGCACGGGGGCGGCGTCCGGGTACGGGCGCCAGCTCGCGGGCGCCAGGTGGGACTCGTAGAGGGCGTCCACGTCGATGGCCGCGGGCGGCTCGGCGGCGCGGGTCAGCGCGGTGTACGCGGCACGGTGCAGCTCGGGGGTCAAGTCGCGGGTGTCCCAGGCCTGCTGGACCTCCGGCGGGATGCGGCGCGGCGGCACACCGCCGGGCAGGGCGCCGAACTCCTCCAGCCGGGCTATCAGTTCGGCCTCCTCCCCGGCGGGCAGGGCGAGGCCGGTGGCGGCGAGGTGGGCCGCCAGCCACTCGGCGGTGGAGACGACCCTGAAGAGGGTGCCGGAGAAGTCGAACATCACAGCTTTGGTCATGGCCCGAGCCTAAGTCCTTCCGGATCAGGGCAGGGTGAGGATCCGCGGGCCGTCCTCGGTGATGGCGACGGTGTGCTCGATGTGGGCGGCCCGGGCGCCGTCGACGGTGCGCAGGGTCCAGCCGTCCGGGTCGGTGCGGTGGTCGTCGCGGCCGCCGGCCAGCAGCATCGGCTCGATCGCCAGCACCAGACCGGGGCGCAGCGGGTAACCCCGCCCCGGGCGGCCCTCGTTGGGCACGTGCGGGTCCTCGTGCATCCGGCGGCCGATGCCGTGGCCGCCGTAGCCGTCCAGCAGGCCGTACCGGCCGGAGCGGGCGACGGCGCCGATGGCGTGGGCGATGTCGCCGGTGCGGTTGCCGACCACGGCGGCGGCGATGCCGGCCTCCAGGGCGCGCCGGGTGGTCTCGATCAGGGCGGTGTCCTCGGGCCGGGCGGTGCCGACGGTGAAGCTGACCGCCGCGTCCCCGGCCCAGCCGTCCAGGAGGGCGCCGCAGTCGATGCTCACCAGGTCGCCGTCGCGCAGCCGGTAGCCGTCCGGGATGCCGTGCACCACGGCGTCGTTCACCGAGGCGCAGATGACGGCCGGGAACGGGACGGGTGCGAAGGCCGGACGGTAGCCGAGGAACGGCGAGGTGGCCCCGGCCGCCTTGAGCACGCCCCGCGCCACCTCGTCCAGCTCCAGCAGGCTCAACCCGACCGCCGCCTGCTCCCGGACGGCCGCCAGCGCGTCCGCCACCACCCGCCCGGCCTCGCGCATCGCGGCCAGCCCGGCGTCCGACTTGAGTTCGACCATGGTGCTTCTCTCCCCTGGATCCAATTCTTATACCGGTATTTGTATCACGGTCGTGGGGGTGGGGACGTCGCCGGACGGGAGGCCCTAGACTCGTCGGCATGGTGAGGACTCCGCTGACCCCGTGGGAGCGCGAGCGCGGCGAGCACTTCGGGGCGCTGCTGCGCGAGGCGCGCGGCGAGCGCAGCATGGTCGAGGTGGCGGCGGTGGCCGGCGTCTCGGCGGAGACGCTGCGGAAGATCGAGACCGGCCGCGCGCCGACGCCGTCCTTCTTCACCATCGCGGCGCTGGCCTTCGCGCTCGACCTGTCCCTGGACGAACTGGCGGCCGCGTGCGCCCCCTCGGAGGACGGCGAGGCGCTCTCCGCCTAGCCCGCGCATGCCCGCCCGCGGCGGACCGACGAACGGCGGCGGCCCGCCCCGCGCGTGGTGCGCGGGGCGGGCCGTCGTCATGGGCTCGGCGGTCAGCCGACCGAGCTGTTGTAGCTCTCGATCGCCGGCTGGAGCTCCTTGGCCGCGTCGGCCAGGGCCTGCTGGGCGGGCTTGGTGCCGGCGATGGTCTGCTCGATCGCGGTCTCCACGCCCTTGCGTGCCTGCGGCATCACGCCGAGCAGGCAGCCGGCCGTGGCCGGGGTCGGCTTGGTGGCCTTCAGCTGGTCGATCGCGGTCTGGAACTGCGGGTACTTGGCCACCCACTCCTTGTCCTTGGGGTCGTCCAGGGCCTTGGTGTTGACCGGGAAGTAGCCGGTGCCGGTGTGCCAGACGGCCTGCTGCTCGGGGGCGGAGACGAACTTCTCGAACTCCCAGGCGGCGCGCTTCTCGGCGTCGGAGTGGCCGGGGCCGCTGATCCACAGCGAGGCGCCGCCGATCACCGGGCCGCCCTGGTCGGCGGCGGTGACCTTCGGGAAGGCCGCGGTGCCGACGCCGAACTTCGCGGCCTCGGTGTAGCCGCGCAGCACGCCGGTGGACTCCAGGTGCATCGCGACCGTACCGGCCTTGAACGCGGCCTGGGCGTCGTCGGTGGTGCGGCCGGTGTTGGCCGCGTAGCCGCCCTTGACCAGGTCGGCCCACCACTGGACGATCTGGGCGCCCTGGGCGGAGTCGAAGACGACCTTGCCCGCCTTGTTGCCGCGGCCGTTGTCGTTGTCGCAGTACATGGTGCCGGACTCGGCGAGCAGCTGCTCGACGAACCAGCCGTAGATGGCGGCGCCGAAGCCGTACCGGACGGTCTTGCCGTCGCCGTCCTTCTTGGTCAGCTTCTTGGCCAGCTCGCCCAGCTCGGCCAGGTCCTTGGGGGCCTGGGCCGGGTCGAGGCCGGCCTCCTTGAAGGCGTCGGTGTTCAGGTAGAGCAGCGGCATCGAGGAGTTGAACGGCATCGCCTGGAGCTTGCCGCCGACCGAGTAGTAGTTGCGGATGTTGGCGTCCAGGTCGTCCAGCGAGTAGCCGTCCTTGTCGGCGAAGGCCTGGGCCGGGACGGTCTGCTTGGAGTCGATCATGAACCGGGTGCCGATGTCGTAGACCTGCGCCAGGGCGGGGGTGCCCTTCTGCTGCACCGCGGCCTTGTACTTGGTGACCAGCTCGTCGTACTTGCCCTGGAACTGCGCCTTGACCTCGATCTTGCCCTGGTGGGCGGCGTTGAACTGGCCGACCAGCCCGTTCAGCACCTCGGCGTTCTTGCCGGTCATCGAGTGCCAGAACTCGACGCTGGTGACACCGGAGGCCTGGTCGAGCGCCTGGGCGCCGGGCGCGCCGGCGTCGGCGGAGCCGCCGGAGCCGGAACCGGAGCCGCTGGAGCTGCAGGCGGTCAGGGACAGGCCGGCCACCAGCAGGGCAGCGAGCGCGCGCGCACTCTTCTTCACGAGGGTTCTCTCTTTCGAGCGTTCGAGGAGGGGGGACACAGGAGAGGCAGGAGGGGCGCGGTCAGCGGACCGCGCCCGCGGTGAGGCCGCGGACGATGAAGCGCTGGCCGAAGACCACCAGGGCGAGGGTGGGCAGCAGGGAGAGCACGACGCCGGCCAGGATCAGCCCGGGGTCGGCCATCTCGGCGTCGCGCAGCGAGGTGAGGCCGATCTGGAGGGTCTGCATGTTCGCCGTGCGGGTGATGATCAGCGGCCAGAAGTACTGGTTCCACGCCGACAGGAAGACGTAGATCGACAGCGCCGCGAGGGCCGGCTTGTTGAGCGGGACGACGATCCGCCACAGGAAGCGCCAGTGGCCGGCCCCGTCGATCCGGGCGGCGTCGCGCAGTTCGCCGGGCAGCTGGCGGAAGGCCTGGCGCAGCATGAAGGTACCGAAGCCGGAGGCCAGGAAGGGCAGCACCAGGCCGAAGTAGGTGTTGCCGAGCCCCCAGCCGGACAGCGTCAGGTAGTTGGGGATGATGATGGCCTCCCACGGGACCATCAGCGTGGCCAGGAACACCCCGAACACCACGGCGCGGGCCTTCATCGGCAGGAAGACGAAGGCGTACGCGGCGAGGACCGAGGTGAACAGCTGGGCGAGGGTGATGACGGTCGCCACGATCGCCGAGTTGGCGTACTGGCGGGCCAGCGGGATGGCGTCCACGGCGCCGGAGAAGTTCCGTCCGGTGACCGAGTGCGGCACCAGGGCCGGCGGGTAGGAGGAGAGCTCGGACGGGCCCATGAAGGCGCCCGCGACGGCGTAGTAGACCGGGAAGGCCACGGTGACGACGGCGACGGCGAGCAGCAGGTAGACGGCGGCGCGGCCGAGCAGGTCGCGCGCGGAGCGCCCGGCGAGGACGCGGGCGCGGGCGGGCGGACGGGGCGCCCCGGCCTTCGGCTCGGCCTCGGTGGTGAGGGTGGTCATGCGTAGTGCACCTTCCGCTCCAGGACGCCGAACTGGACGGCCGTGCAGGCGAGGACGACCACGAGCAGCACCACGGCCTGGGCGCTCGCGGTGCCGAAGTCGCTGGAGCCGTAGGCGAAGGCCTTCTCGTAGACGGAGTAGACGAGGGTCCGGGTGGAGCCGTCCGGCCCGCCCTTGGTGAGGATGTGGATCTGGCCGAAGCTCTGGAGCGCGTGGACGGTGGAGACCACGGTCAGGAAGAACAGGTTCGGACCGAGCATCGGGACGGTGATCGAACGGGCCAGCCGCAGGCCGGAGGCGCCGTCGATGCGGGCCGCCTCCAGGATCTCCCCCGGGATCGAGCCGATGCCCGCGGAGAGCACCAGCACGTTGTAGCCGAGGTTCATCCAGACCGTGGTGACGGCCACCGAGAGCAGGGCGTACCGGGAGTCGGTCAGCCAGCCGATCGGGCCGAGGCCCACGTGCGAGAGCAGCCCGTTGAGCACCCCGCTGGCGGGGTTGAAGAACACCGCGAACACCACCGAGGCGCTGGCCACCGAGAACGCGAAGGGCAGCGCGAAGGCCGAGCGCAGCAGTCGCACGCCCCGGATCCGGTTCTCCAGGAGCAGCACCAGCACCAGCGCGCCGAGCACCCCGGGCACCACGGTGAGCAGGGTGAACAGTGCCGTGGTCGTGAGGGTGCGGACGAAGTCGGCCGAGGCGAAGAGGTCGGTGTAGTGCTTGAACCCGACGTAGCGGGAGGGCGCGCCGAAGAGGTCGTTGGCGTGCCCGCTGAGGTAGAGGGTCCGTCCCAGCGGGTAGCCGATGAAGAGGACGAAGACCACCAGGGAGGGCAGCAGGAAGGCCCAGGCCAGCCCGTGTTCTCCCCAGCGGCTTCGACGGGCCGGGAGGGGCCCGGTGTGCGGTGCGGTCGGCATGTGTCGCGCGTCCGCCTTTCGTGATGTCGGTTCCGGCCGAAACCGTGTCTTGCCCGAACGACGGCGCGGAAACCCCGCGGTGATCAACGGGTGTCGCGGGGATTACGCGTTCGCGTCAGATCCGGCCGGTCGTGCCCGGACGGGCGGCGGACCGGCGGCAGAGGGCCAGTTGGGCGGGCCACCGCGCTGTCGGAGGGGTGGCGTACGGTGCGCGGGTGGACGAAACGGAATTCGACATCCCGGCCGCAATGGCCGAAAGTGTGCGCTCCCGCGCGGGCGCCTGGGCACTCGTCAGGGGCTTCGCCGCGTACTGGGGCGAGCCGCTGGGGCCCGACGACGGCTTCACGGACTCCGAGCTGGACGCGGCCGAGCGGCGGCTGGGCCTGCGGTTGCCGGTGGCGCTGCGCGAGGCGTACCGGCTGTTCGGCCGCCGGGCGGACCTGACCAGCAGCCATGACGTGTTGCTGACGCCGGACGAGCTGCACGTGGAGGACGGTGCGCTGGTGTACCGGGCGGAGAACCAGGGCTGCGCGCACTGGGGCCTGCCGCTGGACGGCCTCGACCGGGAGGATCCGCCGACGGTGTTCCGGCTCGACCTGGCGGACAAGGCGCAGGAGCGGTGGGAGCCCTGGGACGAGCGCTTCTCGGCGTCGGCCGCGGCGATGGCGCTGATGGAGAAGCTGCTGGAGGACCACGAGCTGACCGACTTCCTCGACTGGGACGAGGAACTGCCGGACGGTCTGGGCGAGTTGCCGGCGCTCGGCCGCCACTTCCGCTGGTACCAGGGCCCGGAGGTGCTGGTCGGGGTGGCCGAGGAGGCCTGGGTGGTGGTCCGGGCACGCACCCCGCAGGCGCTGGACGCGTTCTACGGGGTGGTGCCCGGGGAGTCGCCGGACGAGTAGCCCGGCGGGATGACGCGATCGGGCGGTCAGGCCGTCAGGCGATCGGGCGGTCAGGCGGTCAGGCCGAGGAGCCGCCGTCCAGGACGAGGTCGCTGCCGACGGTGTAGCCCGCCTCGTCCGAGGCCAGGTACAGCACCGCGGCGGCCACCTCCTCCGTCGCCCCGGCCCGGCCGACCGGGACCTCGGCCTTCATCCGCCCGGCCTTGGTCGCGGCGTCCTCGCCCGGCCGGGAGGACATCGGGGTGTCCACCGCGCCGGGGCTGACGGTGTTGATCCGCACGCCCTCGGCGATGTGGTCGAGGGCGGCGGCCCTGGTCAGCACGGTGACCGCGGCCTTGCTGGCGGCGTAGGCCCCGACGCCCGCGAGCCGCTTGTGGGCGCCCAGGTTGGACGAGACGTTGACGATCGCGCCACCGCCGTGGGCCCGCATGTGGGCGATCTGCGGCTGCATGGCGAGCAGGGTGCCGGTGACGTTGATGCCGAACACCCGCTGCCACTCGGCCTCGTCGATGTCGGCGACCGGGCCGGCGGCGCCGAACACCCCGGCGTTGTTGACGGCGACGTCCAGGCCGCCGAACAGCTCGACGGTCTCACCGACCAGCCGGGCGGCGTCCTGGGCGTTCGTCACGTCGCCGGTGAGCGCCGCGGCCTTGCCGCCGGCCCGCTCGATCAGCTCGACGGTCTCGGCGAGCGGTCCGGCGGTGCGGCCGGCGACCGCGACCCGGGCGCCCTCGCGGGCGAAGGCGAGCGCGATGGCCCGGCCGATGCCGCTGCCCGCGCCGGTGACCAGGACGGACTTGTCGGCGAAACGCGTGCTCATGAGGTGAACTCCTTGATCCGGGTGGTGTGTTCGGGTGCAGTGGTGCTGGTGGTGCGGGTGG
>NZ_LFVW01000043.1:0-37296 GCF_001182915.1 Kitasatospora sp. MY 5-36 | reverse complement strand
ACCTGCTGCACGCGGCGCTGCGGCACGCGCCCGGCGAGGACTGGGGCGCGCTCTCACGGGCGCTGCGCGAGACCTGTACGGCGCCGACCGAGGCGGCGGCGCTGGAGCGGCTGGCCCAGGCCGAGCGGGAGTGGGGGCCGAGCCACCGCGAGGTGTTCCGGGTGTGGCGGTCGGCCTGGCCGCTGCTGGCCCCCGGTTTCCGCTTCGGCCCGGAGGCGCGGCGGCTGCTGACCGGCGGGGGCGCGCTGGAGCGGCTGCACGCCCGGCTGCGCCGGATCGAGCAGTCCGCGGGGCGGGTGCAGGACGAACGGGCGGCGCTCAAGCGCGCCTACCTGGCGACGCTCGCCCTGGAGTCGCCGACCGGGACGGGCCGGCCGTGGGTCGAGGACTGGCCCGCCGTCCGGGAGGAGTTGCGCCGGGGCTCGCTGCGGCGGGCCGGAGTACCCGCTTCCGCCCCGCGATGTCCTCCGCGATGTCCCACGCGCCCACGGAGTTCCCACCACTGATCTGACAGACCCAGGTACGACTTGGATCATGTCTGTCTGTTTTTGGCACGATCTGACCGGGCTTCCGGTTCCCGCATTGCGTGTTCACGATCACAGTGAGAGCTTCCAAGCACGTTTGGGGCTTCGGCAGGATGCATTTCAGAGCGAAGAGGGCAGACCGCCCTCCTCAGGAAGAGGAATTCGCGATGCCAAGCCTTGCCGTCCGCGTCCACAAGATGCTCGGGATGCTCGCCGTCCTGCTGGCCGCCGTGGTCGGCCTCCAGCTCCACACCCAGCCGCACCTGTCCACGGTCTCCGTCACCGCCCACGACGCCCCCAGCGAGGACTCCGGCTGGGGTCCGTGAGCCGCGGCTCCGTTTGATCACATCCGGTCACGTCCGACCACCCTGCTCCTCCCCTTCTCGCACTGCTCTGCACGGCTACGAACCAGATCTGCACAGCTACGAACAGAGAGGAACCGACGATGGCGAACCCGTTCGAGGATGCCGAGGCCAGCTACCTCGTCCTGACGAACGACGAGGGCCAGCACTCGCTGTGGCCGGCCTTCAGCCCGGTGCCCGCCGGTTGGCAGCAGGTGTTCGGTGCCGCCGGACGACAGGACTGCCTCGACTACGTCGAGCAGAACTGGCAGGACCTGCGGCCGAAGAGCCTCATCGCGCACCTGTCCGAGCACTGACCCCGGCCACCGCCCACCGCCCACCGACCGTCGGACCGCTGAGCACCGCGCGGCCGCCGGACGGGGATCCGCGCCGAACGGCCGCTCACCCGGTCGCACCACCTCGGCGGCGCAGCACCCGGCACAGCACCATCCGGCAGGGCACCACCCGGCAAAGCACCGCCTGACAGCGCACCACCTCGGCAACGCACCCGGGGCAGACCGCCGCTCACCCGGCACCGCCCCGCACCCGAGCCGCCCCTCACCAGGCCGCTCACCCGGTCGTCGGCGCACCGCACCGCCGGAACCCGCCGACACCGCCTCACCACACCACCGCAGCACCCCGTCACCGCCGCGCGGCCGCACCGTCACGCCGCCGGCGCGGTCCCGTGTCCGACGTCTACGCGCGTGCATCGAACAGCACCGGCGCGCCACCACCCTCCGCACCGCCGCACCGCACCCGTGTGCCGCACGGACGTCACACGAAGCACACCGCAGCACCGCAAGACGACCGCAACATCGCTCCGCCGACCCCCGGGCCGACCGCCCCGGGGTCAACCCAGCTCGCCGCTCCCGCCACCGCGGGAGCCAGCCGCACGAGGGAGAGAGTCACATGTCCGGGGTCCAGCAGACGCACAGATCCGAGCAGCGGCCGGAAGCGGCCGAGGTCCTGTGCCGACTGTTCGCGGAGGTGCTCGGCCGGGAGTCGGTCGACCCCGCGGCGGGCTTCTACGACCTGGGCGGCGACCGGCCCGCCGCCGAGCGGCTGCTGGCCCGCGTGCACGAGGAGTTCGGCGTCCGCCTGGAACCGTCCGTCCTGGCGGACGCCCCCACCCCCGCCGCGCTGGCCGCCCGGCTGGCCCGCCCCGACACCCGCCCGACCCTCACCGAGCTGGTCGACGCCCAGGTCGCCCGCACCCCGGACGCCCCCGCCCTGTACGCCGAGGGCACCACCCTCACGTACGCCGAGCTGGACGCCCGCGCCAACCGGCTGGCCCGGGTGCTGGCCGCCCGCGGCCTGGGCACCGAGGACGTCGTCGCGCTGGCCCTGCCGAAGTCCCCCGAGGCGATCGCCGCGATCCTCGCCGTCGCCAAGACCGGCGCCGCCTGGCTGCCCGCCGACCCGGCCTACCCGGCCGAGCGGCTGCGCCACATGCTGAGCGACTCCCGCGCCGCCCTGGTGCTCACCACCGCCGGGGCCGCCGGCCAGCTGCCGGAGACCGGCGCCCCCCGGCTGCTGATCGACTCCGCCGAGCACCTCGCCGACCTGGCCGCGCGCTCCGGGGACCGGTTCACCGCCGCCGAGCGGGTACGGCCGGTGAGCGCGCCGAACACCGCGTACGTCATCTACACCTCCGGCTCCACCGGCGTGCCCAAGGGCGTGGCCGTCACCCACACCGGGCTGCCCAGCATGGTCGGCACCCAGGTCGCCGCCACCGGTGTCGGCCCCGGCAGCCGGGTGCTCCAGGCCTCCTCGCTCAGCTTCGACGTCTCGGTCTCCGACCTGTCCGTGGCCCTCACCACCGGCGCCGCCCTGGTGCTGCCGCGCGAGCAGAGCCAGCTGGTCGGCGAGCCGCTGGCCGCCCTGATCGACCGGTTCGGCGTCACCCACGCCGACGTCGCCACCGCGATGATCTCCACCCTGCCCGACCTGCCGATGCCCTCGCTGCGCACCCTGATCGGCGGCGGCGAGGCGGTCTCCCGCGAGCTGGCCGCCCGCTGCGGCCGCGGCCGGCTGATGCTCAACAGCTACGGGCCGACCGAGGCCACCGTCATCGTCAGCATGAGCGAGCCGCTCACCGGCGAGGAGCTGCCCCCGATCGGCCGGCCCTGCCAGGACGTGCGCATCCACGTGCTGGACGAGCAGCTGCGCCAGGTCGAGCCGGGCACCGTCGGCGAGCTGTACCTGGCCGGCCCGCACCTGGCCCGCGGCTACCTGAACCGCCCGGGCCTGACCGCCGAGCGCTTCGTGGCCGACCCGTACGGCGAGCCCGGCGACCGGATGTACC
This sequence comes from Kitasatospora sp. MY 5-36, assembly GCF_001182915.1. Classification (NCBI taxonomy): domain Bacteria; kingdom Bacillati; phylum Actinomycetota; class Actinomycetes; order Kitasatosporales; family Streptomycetaceae; genus Kitasatospora; species Kitasatospora sp. MY 5-36. Next base: position 34,126 of record NZ_LFVW01000043.1, on the reverse strand, counting down.
GCACCGGGGACCTCGGCAGCTACCGCCCGGACGGCCAGCTGGACTTCCTCGGCCGGGCCGACGACCAGGTGAAGATCCGCGGCTTCCGGGTGGAGCTCGGCGAGATCGAGCAGACCCTCTCCGCCCACCCCGAGGTCCGCCAGGCCGTGGTGCTGGTCCGCGAGGACCGCCCGGGCGAGCGCCGCCTGGTCGGCTACACCGTCGGCGCCGCCGACCCGGCCGAGCTGCGGGCGTACTGCGCCGAGCGGCTGCCCGACCACATGGTGCCCGTCGTCGTGGTGCTCGACCGGCTGCCGCTCACGCCCAACGGCAAGGTGGACAAGCGCGCCCTGCCCGCGCCGGTGTTCGGCGCCGGCGAGGAGGACGGCCGCGCCCCCGCCGGCGAGCTGGAACACACCCTGGTCCGGCTGTTCGGCGAGGTGCTGGGCCTGCCCCGGGTGGGCGTCACGGACTCCTTCTTCGAGCTCGGCGGCGACTCCATCGTGGCCATCCAGCTGGTCTCCCGGGCCCGGCACGCGGGCCTCCAGCTCACCCCGCGCGAGGTGTTCCTCGCCCCGACCGTCGAGAAGCTGGCACTGATCGCCCGTCCGCTGGAGGGGCCGGTCGTCGTCGAGCCCGCCGGGTCCGGCCTCGGCGAGGTGCCGCCGACGCCCATCGTGCACTGGCTGGCCGCCCAGCACGGCGCGGTGGAGAGCTTCTACCAGTCCACCCTGCTCCCCCTGCCCGCCGGCACCACGCGGGAGCACCTGACCACCGCCGTCCAGGCCCTGCTCGACCACCACGACCTGTTCCGCGCCCGCACCTCCCCGCTCGCCGAGCGCCCCTGGACGCTGCACGTGCCCGAGCCCGGCGCCGTCCCCGCCGACGCCGTGCTGCGCCGGGTCGAGGGCCGGGCCGACGCGGACGCGCTGCGCGCCGAGACCGAGGCCGCCCGCGGGCGCCTGTCGCCCGAGGACGGCCGGATGGTCCAGGCCGTGCGCTTCGACGCCGGCCCGGAGCAGCCCTCGCAGCTGCTGCTGGTGATCCACCACCTGGTGGTGGACGGCGTCACCTGGCGCATCGTCGAGGAGGACCTGCTCGGCGCGCTCGCCGCGCTCCGCGAGGACCGCGCCGTCGAGCTCGCCCCGGTGCCCACCTCCTTCCGCCGCTGGGCCCAGCGCCTCACCGCCGAGGCCAACACCGACCGCCGGGCCGCCGAACTCCCGCTCTGGCAGGCCGCGTTGGCCACCCCGGACCCACTGCTCGGCGACCGCCCGCTGGACCCGGCCCAGGACACCTACGCCACCGAGGGCCTGCTGCGGCTCGTGCTGCCCGCCGCGACCACCCGGGCGCTGCTCACCAAGGTCACCGCCGCCTACCACGCCCAGGTCAACGACGTGCTGCTGACCGGGCTGGCCCTGGCCCTCGGCCACTGGCGCGGCCAGGAGACCACCGGGCCCGACGGCGCCGTGCTGGTCACCGTGGAGGGCCACGGCCGCGAGGAGGTCGTCGACGGCGTCGACCTGCACCGCACCGCCGGCTGGTTCACCTCCGTCTACCCCGTCCGGCTCGCCCCCGGGGCGCTGCCCTGGTCCGAGGTCACCGCGGCCGGCCCCGCACTCGGCCGGGCCCTCGGCCGGGTGAAGGAGCAGCTGCGCGCCGTCCCCGACAACGGCATCGGCTTCGGCCTGCTGCGCCACCTCAACCCGGACACCGCCGCCGCGCTGGCCGGGCACGCCGACCCGCAGATCGAGTTCAACTACCTGGGCCGCTTCGCGCCCGAGGGCGTCACCGCCGAGGACGTGCTCGCCGGCACCGAGGCGATGTCCGAGGGCGCCGCGACCGGCCTCGCCCTCGGCCGGGTGCTCGGCCTGGACGCCACCACCGTGGACACCCCGCAGGGCCCGCTGCTGGTCGCCCAGTGGTCCTACGCCACCGGGCTGCTCTCCGAGGAGCGGGTGCAGGCCTTCGCCGAGGCCTGGTTCACCGCGCTGAGCGCGCTCGCCGAGCACGCCGAGCGGCCGGACGCGGGCGGGCACACCCCCTCCGACTTCCCGCTGGTCGCCGTCACCCAGGACGAGCTGGACGGGCTCGCCGCCCACCACGCCCCCGCCCGCCTGGTCGACGTCTGGCCGACCTCGCCGCTCCAGCAGGGCATGGCCTTCCACTCGGCGTACGACGCCGACGGCGCGGACGTCTACACCTCGGTCGTCACCTTCGACCTCGACGGCCCGGTGGACGCCGACCGGCTGCGCGCCGCCGCCGAGGCGCTGCTGGTGCGCCAGCCCAACCTCCGGGCCGCCTTCCACCAGCGGCACGACGGCCCGCCGGTGCAGGTCGTCCCGGACGGCGTCGAACTGCCCTTCACCGTCGTGGACCTGAGCGGCCACGCCGACCCGGAGGCGGAGGCCGGGCGGATCGCCGCCGCCGAGTACGGCCGCCGCTTCGACCTCGACCGGCCGCCGCTGCTGCGCTACACCCTGCTCCGGCTCGCCCCCGGGCGCCACCAGCTGATCGCCTCCGCGCACCACATCCTGCTGGACGGCTGGTCGACCCCGCTGTTCGCCGAGGAGCTGTGGGCGCTGTACTTCGAGCAGCCGATGGCCCCGGCCGCCCCGTACCGCGAGTACCTGCGCTGGATCACCCGGCGCGACGGCGACACCGCCCGCGCCGCCTGGGCCCACGCCCTGGCCGGCGCCGACGAGCCCACCCTGCTCGCCCCCGGCCGCTCGGCGGCCGTCCCGCAGCTGCCGCTGCGTCTGCACACCGGGCTCTCCCCGGAGGCCACCGAGGCCCTCGCCCGCACCGCCCGCCGCTACGGCGTCACCCTCAACACCCTGGTCCAGGCGGCCTGGGGCGTGCTGCTGGCCCGGCTCACCGGGCGCGAGGACGTGCTGTTCGGCACCACCGTCTCCGGCCGGCCGCACGACCTGCCGGGCGTGGAGCGGATGATGGGCCTGCTCATCAACACCGTGCCGGTGCGGGTGCGCCTGGACCAGGCGGAGAGCTGGGGCCAGCTGCTGCTGCGCCTCCAGCACGAGCAGTCCGCGCTGCTGGACCACCAGCACCTCAGCCTCACCGAGATCCAGCAACTCGCCGGCATGGGAAGCCTGTTCGACACCGTCACGGTGTACGGCAACTACCCGGACCCGTCCGCGCTGGACGACGCCGACCCGAGCGGCGCCACCCGCGTCACCCTGGTCGAGGACGTCGACAGCGCCCACTACCCGCTGGTGCTGGCCCTCACCCCCGGCGACGGCCTCCAGCTGCGGCTGGACCACCAGCCGGACGCCTTCACCACCGGGGAGGCCCGCGCCCTGCTGGACCGCTTCCTCGCCCTGCTCGACCGGATCGTCGCCGACCCGGCCGAACTCGTCGGCACCGTCGAGGTGTTGACCGCGGCCGAGCGCGCCGAGCTGGTCACCGAGTGGAGCGGCACCAGCACCCCGCTGCCGGAGGGCTCGCTGCCCGAGCTGTTCGAGGCGCGGGCCGCCGCGACCCCGGACGCGCTCGCGCTCACCGCGGACGACGCCGAGCTGACCTACGCCCAGCTCAACGCCCGGGCCAACGGCCTGGCGCTGCGGCTGGTCGAGGCCGGGGTGGTCCGGGAGACGCCGGTCGCGCTGATGATCGACCGCTCGGCCGCCCAGGTGGTGGCGATCCTCGCCGTGCTCAAGGCCGGCGGCCTGTACGTCCCGCTGGACGACGCCCAGCCCGCCGACCGGCTGCGGACCGTCCTCGACGACGCCGGGGCCGCCCTGGTGCTGGCCGACGCCGCCCACCGCGAGCACCCCGCGCTGGCCGGACTGACGGTGCTCGACCCGCACGCCGAGGAGCACCCCGAGAACCTCGGACTGCCGCAGCGCGCCGACCAGTTGGTGTACGTGATGCACACCTCCGGCTCGACCGGCGTGCCCAAGGGCATCGCCATCACCCACCGCGGCGTGGTGGACCTCGCGCTCGGCGGCCAGTTCACCGGAGGCGGCCACGAGCGGCTGCCGGTGCACGCGCCCTCCGCCTTCGACGCCTCCACCTACGAGATCTGGACCCCGCTGCTCTCCGGCGGCCAGCTGGTGATCGCCCCGGCCGGCCGGCTCGGCATCGCCGAGCTGGCGGCGGTGATCGGCCACGAGCGGACCACCTCCGCCTGGATCAGCGTCGGCCTCTTCAACGTGCTGGCCGCCGAGGCCCCGGAGACCTTCACCGGGCTGCACGAGGTGTGGACGGGCGGCGACATCGCCTCGCCGGTCGCCATGCGGCGGGTGCTGGACAGCTGCCCCGGGCTGCGGCTGATCAACGTCTACGGGCCGACCGAGACGACCACCTTCGCCACGCACTTCCCGATGACCTCGGCCGCCGAGGTGCCGGCCGTCGTGCCGATCGGCCGACCGCTGCCCAACAACCGGCTGTACGTGCTGGACGCCGGGCTGCGCCCGGTGCCGGTCGGCGTGCCCGGCGAGCTGTACATCGGCGGCTCCGGCCTGGCCCGCGGCTACGTCCGCCGCCCCGGCCTGACCTCCGAGCGCTTCGTGGCCTGCCCGTTCGGCGAGCCCGGCGGCCGGATGTACCGCACCGGCGACGTGGTGCGCTGGACGCCCACGGGCGAACTGGAGTTCGTCGGTCGAGCGGACGACCAGGTCAAGCTGCGCGGCTTCCGGATCGAACTCGGCGAGGTGGAGGCGGCGTTCACCGCCCACCCGGAGGTCGGCCAGGTCTGCGTGGCGGTCCGCCAGGACCAGCCGGGCGACAAGCGCCTGGTCGCGTACGTCACCGGCGAGGTGCGGGCCGACGCGCTGCGCGACTTCGTCACCGAGCGGCTGCCCGGCTACATGCTGCCCGCCGCGATCGTCGTCCTCGACGAACTGCCGGTGAACCCCAACGGCAAGGTGGACCGCAAGGCCCTGCCCGCGCCCGACTACAACGGCGCCGACGGCGGGCGCGAGCCGCGCAACGCCACCGAGCAGGCCCTGTGCGCACTGTTCGCCGAGGTCCTCGGGCTGGCCCGGATCAGCATCGACGACAACTTCTTCGACCGCGGCGGCCACTCGCTGCTCGCCACCAAGCTGGTCAGCCGCATCCGCGCCGGCCTCGGCGCCGAGCTGCCGATCCGTACGCTCTTCGACAACCCGACGGTGGCCCTGCTGGCCGCCGCCCTGCCCGACTCCGCGGCGGCCCGCCCGGCCCTGCGGCCGGCCGAGCGGCCGGAGCGGGTGCCGCTCTCCTCCGCCCAGCAACGCCTGTGGTTCATCGAGCAGTTCGAGGGCCCCAGCGCGCTCTACAACACCCCCGTCGCGGTCCGGCTCACCGGCGCCGTCGACCTGCCCGCCCTGGAGCAGGCCGTCCGGGACGTGGTGGAGCGGCACGAGGTGCTGCGCACCGTCTTCCCGACCGTCGACGGCCAGCCGCACCAACAGGTCGTCGAGGCGGGCGGGTTGTCGCTGCGCCAGGTGCCGGTGGCCGACGAGGGGCAGCTGCGGGCGGCCCTGGTCGCGGCCGGCGAGGAGGTCTTCGACCTCGCCCACGACCTGCCGGTGCGCGCCACCCTGCTGTCGCTGCCGCACCAGGAGCACGTCCTGCTGGTGCTGATGCACCACATCGCCAGCGACGGCTGGTCGGTCGGGCCGCTCTTCCGCGACCTCGCCGAGGCCTACCAGGCCCGGACCGCCGGCGCCGCGCCCACCCGCGCGCCGCTGCCGGTGCAGTACGCCGACTACACCCTCTGGCAGCGCGAGCTGCTCGGCACCGACGAGCGGCCCAGCGCCCTGCTGACCGACCAACTCGCCTACTGGCAGCAGGCCCTGGCCGACGCCCCGGAGGAGCTGGCGCTCCCCTACGACCGTCCGCGCCCGGCCGTGCCGGGGCACCGGGGCGGCCTGGTGGAGGTCACCGTCGACGCCGAACTGCACGGCGCGCTCGGCGAGTTGGCGGCGGCGCAGAACGCCAGCCTGTTCATGGCGCTGCAGGCCGCGGTCGCCACCCTCTACACCCGCCTCGGCGCCGGCACCGACCTGCCGCTCGGCACCCCCGTGGCCGGCCGCACCGACGAGGCCCTGGACGACCTGGTCGGCTTCTTCGTCAACACCCTGCTGCTGCGCACCGACACCAGCGGCGACCCGAGCTTCCGCGAGCTGCTCGACCGCGTCCGGCGCGCGAACCTGGACGCCTACGACCACCAGGACATCCCCTTCGAGCGCCTGGTCGAGCACCTCAACCCCACCCGCACCCCCGCCCGCCACCCGCTCTTCCAGACCCTGGTGGCGCTGGAGAGCCGGGTCACGGTGCCGGCCGAGTTCGGCGGCCTGGGCTGCGCGGAGCACCCCTTCGAGCTGGACGTCGCCAAGTTCGACCTGTCCTTCCGCTTCACCGAGCAGGGCCCGCAGGCGGGCCTGACGGTGGCGGTCGAGTACGCGGTCGACCTCTTCGACCACGCCACCGCCACCGCCCTCGGCGAGCGGCTGCTGCGCGTCCTGCGCGCCGCCGCGGCCGCCCCGGACGCGCCGATCGGCGGCATCGGGATCCTCGCCCCGGCCGAGCGCGAGCAGCTGCTCACCGGCTGGAACGACACCGCCGCGCCCGTCCCGGACGCGACCCTGCCGGAGCTGTTCGAGGCGCGGGCCGCCGCCACCCCCGACGCGCCGGCCGTGGTCTTCGGCACCGAGCGGCTGAGCTACGCCGAACTGGACTCCCGGGCCGAGCACCTGGCGGCCCACCTGGCCGGCGCCGGGGTCGGCGCCGAGACGCCGGTGGTCCTGCTGATGGACCGCTCCGCCGACCTGCTGACCGCGATCCTCGCGGTGGCCAAGGCGGGCGGCACCTACGTCCCGCTGGACGACCGCTACCCGCTGGACCGGCTCCAGCACATCCTCGCCGACACCCGCACCGCCCTGCTGCTCGTCGACCCCGCCCACCAGGGCCACCCGGTGCTCGCCACCGAGGGCTTCGCCACCGTCGAGGTCACCGACGCGCTGCTCGCCGGGGCCCCCGCGGCGGGCGACCCGGCCGTGCCCGTCCTGCCCGGCCAGCTGGTCTACGTGATGTACACCTCGGGCTCGACCGGGGTGCCCAAGGGCGTCGCCGTCACCCACCGCAACGTGGTGGACCTGCTGGGCAACCCGCACTTCCGGGCCGGCCACCACGAGCGGGTGCTGCTGCACTCGCCCACCGCCTTCGACGCCTCCACCACCGAGATCTGGGCGCCGCTGGTCACCGGCGGGGCGATCGTGCTCGCCGAGCCCGGCGAGCTGGACATCCGCCGCCTCGCCGAGACGATCACCACCCACGAGGTGACCCTAGTCCAGGCCCCGTCCGGCCTGTTGCGGCTGATGGCCGACGAGGACCCGGCCGCCTTCCGCAACGTCCGGCAGGTGTGGACCGGCGGCGACGTCGTCCCGCCGGAGTCCGTCCGCCGGCTCCACCGGGCCTGCCCGGACACCTCCGTGGTCGCGGTGTACGCCCCCACCGAGACCACCGCCATCAAGACCACCTTCACCATGGCCCCGGGCGAGCCCGTCCCCGCCGTGGTGCCGATCGGGCGCCCGCTGAACAACACCGGGCTGTACGTGCTGGACGCCGCGCTCCAGCCCGTCCCGGCCGGCGTGGCCGGCGAGCTGTACATCGCCGGGGCCGGCCTGGCCCGCGGCTACGTCGGCCGCCCCGGCCTGACCTCCGAGCGCTTCGTCGCCTGCCCGTTCGGCGAGCCCGGCGCCCGGATGTACCGCACCGGCGACCTGGTCCGCTGGACCGCCGACGGCGTGCTGGAATTCCTCGGCCGGGCCGACGACCAGGTCAAGATCCGCGGCTTCCGGATCGAACTCGGCGAGGTGGAGGGCGCGTTCACCGAGCTCCCGGGCGTCGGCCAGGCCTTCGCCGTGGTCCGCGAGGACCGGCCCGGCGACAAGCGCCTGGTGGTGTACGCCACCGGCGACGGCACTCCCGCCGAGCTGCGCGCCGCCGTCGCCGACAGCCTGCCCGGCTACATGCTCCCGGCCGCCGTGGTCGTCCTCGACGCCCTCCCGGTGACGGCCAACGGCAAGGTGGACCGCCGCGCCCTGCCCGCCCCCGACTGGACCGGCGGCGCCGAGGGCCGCGCCCCGCGCACCGACACCGAGCGCGCCCTGTGCGAACTCTTCGCCGACGTCCTCGGGTTGGAGCGGATCGGGATCGACGACAGCTTCTTCGACCTGGGCGGCCACTCGCTGCTCGCCACCAAGCTGGTCGGCCGCATCCGCACCGCGCTCGGCACCGAACTGCCCGTCCGCACGCTGTTCGACGCCCCCAGCGTGGCCGCGCTCGCCGAGGCGCTGCCCGCCCCGGGCGCCGCCCGTCCGGCCCTGCGGCCGGCCGAGCGCCCCGACCGCGTCCCGCTCTCCCCCGCGCAGCAACGCCTCTGGTTCATCGACCAGTTCGAGGGGCCGAGCGCGCTCTACAACACCCCGTGCGCGCTCCGGCTGACCGGCCCGGTCGACGCTGCCGCCCTCCAGGCGGCCCTGGCGGACGTGCTGGAGCGCCACGAGGTGCTCCGCACCGTCTACCCGACCACCGACGGGCAGCCGCACCAGCTGCTCCTGGAGAACCCCGAACTCCCGCTGCACACCGCCTCGGTGGCCTCCGAGGAGGAGCTCGTGGCGGCCCTCGCCGAGGCCGGGTCGCAGGTCTTCGACCTCGCCCGCGACCTGCCGGTGCGCGCCACCCTGCTGTCGCTGCCGCACCAGGAGCACGTCCTGCTGGTGCTGATGCACCACATCGCCACCGACGGCTGGTCCGTGGTCCCGCTGGTGCGCGACCTCGCCGAGGCGTACCGGGCCCGCCGCACCGGCACCGCCCCCGACTGGGAGCCGCTGCCGGTGCAGTACGCCGACTACACCCTCTGGCAGCGCGAGCTGCTCGGCACCGACGAGCGGCCCAGCGCCCTGCTGACCGACCAACTCGCCTACTGGCAGCAGGCCCTGGCCGACCTCCCCGAGGAGCTGACGCTCCCCTTCGACCGGCACCGCACCGCCGCCCCGAGCCGCCTCGGCGCCGCCGTCGAGCTGCGGATGGACGCCGGACTCCACGCCTCCCTGGTCGAGTTGGCGCAGCGGAGCCGGGCCAGCGTCTTCATGGTGATGCAGGCCGCGCTCGCCACCACCCTGGGCCGGATCGGCGCGGGCACCGACCTGCCGATCGGCACCGTGGTGGCCGGCCGCACCGACGAGGCACTGGAGGACCTGGTCGGCTTCTTCGTCAACACCCTGGTGCTGCGCACCGACCTCTCCGGCGACCCGAGCTTCCGGGAGCTGGTGGAGCGCGTGCGGGTCTCCACCCTGGACGCCTTCGAGCACCAGGACGTGCCCTTCGAGCGGCTGGTCGAGCTGCTCAACCCGGTGCGCTCGACCGCCCGCCACCCGCTCTGCCAGGTGATGCTGACCTCCGGCGGCGACGCCGGGGAGATCGGCCTCGACGGCCTGCCCGGCCGGGTCGAGCAACTGGACTCCGACCTCGCCAAGTTCGACCTGACCTTCGCCTTCAGCGAGAGCTTCGACGCGGCCGGCGCGCCCGCCGGGCTGGGCCTGACGGTGGAGTACGCCGTCGACCTGTTCGACCGGGCCACCGCCGAGGCGACGGCCGCCCGCTTCGAGCGCGCCCTGCGCGCGGTGCTGGCCGACCCGGACCTCGCGGTGGGCCGGGTCGAGGTGCTGGCGCCCGAGGAGCGCGAGCAGCTGCTCACCGGCTGGAACGACACCCGGGAGGACCTCCCGCTCGGCACCTTCCCGGCGCTCTTCGAGGCCCGGGCCGCCGCCCGCCCGGAGGCCGTCGCGCTCTCCTTCGGCGCCGAGCAGGTCACCTACGGCGAGCTGAACGAGCGCGCCAACCGCTTCGCCCGGCTGCTGATCGAGCACGGCGCGGGCCCCGAGCGGTTCGTCGCGATCGCCCTGGAGCGCTCGATCGAGCTGATCGTCGCCCAGCTCGCCGTGCTCAAGGCCGGCGCGGTCTTCCAGCCGCTGGACCCGCGCTACCCGGCCGACCGGATCGCCTACATGCTGGACGACGCCCGGCCCGCGCTGGTCCTCACCAGCCGGGCGCTGGCCGACGGCCTGCTCGCCGACAGCACCGTCCCGCGGCTGCTGATCGAGGACCTGGACGCCTCCGGCCACCCGGCGCACGACCTCACCGGCACCGCGATCACCCCGCACTCGGCCGCGTACGTCATCTACACCTCGGGCTCCACCGGCCGCCCCAAGGGCGTGGTGGTCACCCACACCGGCCTCGCCGCCATGGTGGAGAGCCAGCGCCGGGGCCTGGCCGTCACCCCGGACAGCCGGGTGCTGCTGTTCGCCTCGCCGTCCTTCGACGCGGCCGTCTGGGAGCTGGGCATGGCGCTGCTCACCGGCGCCCGGGCCGTCCTCGGCGACGCCGACCAGCTGCTGCCCGGCCCCTCGCTGACCGAGCTGATCGCCGAGCAGGGCGTCACCCACCTGACCCTGCCGCCGACCGCGCTGGCCGTCCTCGCCCCGGACGCGCTGCCGGAGGGCGGCACCCTGGTGGTCGCCGGCGAGGCCTGCCCGCCCGACCTGGTCGAGCACTGGTCGGCCCGGCTGCGGATGGTCAACGCCTACGGCCCGACCGAGTCCACCGTCTGCGCCAGCATGAGCGAACCGCTCGCCGGCCGGATCGCCCCGCCGATGGGCCGGCCCGTGCTCGACACCCGGCTCTACGTCCTGGACGCCGCGCTCCAGCCCGTCCCGGCCGGGGTCGAGGGCGAGCTGTACATCGCGGGCGCCGGCCTGGCCCGCGGCTACCTCAACCGGCCCGGCCAGAGCGCCGAGCGCTTCGTCGCCGACCCGTACGGCGCCCCCGGCAGCCGGATGTACCGCTCGGGCGACCTGGTCCGCCGCCAGGCCGACGGCACCCTGGAGTACCTGGGCCGCACCGACCACCAGGTGAAGATCCGCGGCTTCCGGATCGAGCCCGGCGAGATCGAGGCCGTGCTGGCCCGCCACCCCTCCCTGGCCCAGGCGTTCGTGCTGGTCCGGGAGGACCGCCCGGGCGACCGCCGGCTGGTCGGCTACGCCGTCGCCCACCCCGGGCGGACGGTCGACCAGGCCGAACTGCGGGCCCACGTCGGCGCGTCCCTGCCGGACTACATGGTGCCCTCGGCGGTCGTCGCCCTGGACGCCCTGCCGCTGACCGCCAACGGCAAGGTCGACCGCAAGGCCCTGCCGGCCCCCGACACCACCTGGCTCGGCTCCGGGCGGGCGCCCGCGACGCCCCAGGAGGAGCTGCTCTGCGGCCTGTTCGCCGACCTGCTCGGACTGGAGAAGGTCGGCGTGGACGACAACTTCTTCGAACTGGGCGGGCACTCGCTGCTGGCCAGCCGGCTGGTCGCGGGCCTGCGCGACCTGGTCGGCGAGGGCGACCGGGTCGGCGTCCGCACGCTGTTCGAGGCGCCGACCGTGGCCCGGCTGGCCGAGCGGCTCACCCGGGGCCCGGCCGCCGAGAGCTTCCCCGTCCTGCTGCCGATCCGCACCCGCGGCTCGCGCCCGCCGCTGTTCTGCGTCCACCCGGCCGCCGGCATCAGCTGGGTCTACACCGGCCTGCTGCGCCACCTCGACGCCGAGCAGCCGATCTACGGCCTCCAGGCCCCCGGCCTGGCCGACCCGGCCGCGCACCCGGCCTCGGTCGAGGAGCTGGCCCGGACCTACCTCGCGCAGATCCGCGCCGTCCGCCCCGAGGGCCCGTACGCCCTGCTCGGCTGGTCGTTCGGCGGGGCCGTCGCCCACGCGATCGCCGCGCTGCTGCGCCGCCAGGGCGAGGAGGTCCGGCTGCTCGCGCTGCTGGACGCCTACCCGGGCACCGGCGAGCCGGGGCCCGAGCAGTGGCGGGACGACCCGGCGCAGCTCGCGGTGATCCTCGACTCGCTCGGCCACCCGGCCGGGGAGGTCACCGCCTGGCCCGCCGACGAGGACGGTTACGCCGCGCTCGTCCGCGACGGCGAGGGCCCGCTGGCCGGCCTCAGCGGCGCCGGGGTGGCCCGGGTGGTCTCGGTCTTCCAGGCCAACGCCGAGCTGTCCCACGCGCTCCCGCTGCCCGGCTACGACGGCGACGCGGTGTTCTTCACCGCCGCCAAGGACCGGCCGGCCGACGCCCCCGACCCGGAGAGCTGGCGCCCGCACCTGGGCGGCCGGCTCGACGTCCACGAGGTGCCGAGCACCCACGGCGCGATGACGGGCACCGAGGCGCTCGCCGTCATCGGCCCGGTGCTCGCCGCCCGCCTGACCTCCTGACCTCCTGACGCACCGACTTCAGACCCCTACCGACCGCAGGCGACCGACCTGCGCACACCACGCGGACCGCACCCGGTCCGCCCACCGAGAAACGGACACCACCATGACCACTGCGGCCATCCCCGACACCTGGCGTGGCATCACCCCGTCGCCGATCACCTCGACCGACGCCTACAACGGCTTCATCGCCGCCAACGTGATCTTCGCGCTGGACCGGATCGGCCTGCTGGAGTCGATCGGGCGCGGCGAGCCGCTCTCGGCCGCCGAGGCCACCGCCCAGGCCGGCGACACCGCCCGGACCGAGGCCGTGCTGCGCGCCGCCGCCGACTACGGCTACCTCAAGGCCGACGGCGACGCCTACCTGCCCACCGAGGCGGGCCTGGAGATCGCCGCCGCGCGCGGCTACTTCACCTGGGCCGTCGGCGGCTACCACGACGTGTTCGGCCGCGCCGGCCACCTGAGCGCCGGCACCCACCGCTACGACACGGACGTCTTCCGCGACGAGGCGATGGTCGCCCTCGGCTCCGCCCAGTGCGACCAGTCGCTGTTCGCCGCCCAGCTCACCGACGTGCTGAGCGGCATCGACTTCCGGCACATCGCCGACCTGGGCTCGGGCACCTCCGCCCGGGTGCGCCGGGTGGTCTCGCAGCGCGAGGGCTCCCGGGGCCTGGGCATCGACATCAGCCGCCCGGCCACCGACATCGCCCGCCGCGACATCGTCGAGGCCGGCATGCAGGACCGGGTCACCGCCGTCCGCGCGGACGTGCTGGGCCTGCTCGGCACCCAGATCGACAACGACGCCGAGGCCGCCGAGGTGGCCGAGGTCGACACCGTGATGAGCTTCTTCCTGCTGCACGACCTGCTGGCCGACCCGGCCACCCGCTCCTCGATCTTCACCCGGATGCGGGAGTCCTTCCCGAAGGCCCGCACCTTCGTCCTCGGCGACACCATGCTGCGCGACCCGGGCACCTCCGACGGCGCCCAGCCGGTCTTCTCGGTGGGCTTCGAGCTGGCGCACGCGATGATGGGCGTCCCGCTGCACACCAAGGCCACCTACGAGGAGCTGTTCACCGAGGCCGGCCTGCGGATCGACCGCGTCGAGGCGCTGGCCACCCCGCACTCCTGGCTCTACGTCCTCCAGGCCGACTGATGGCCGGCCCGTCGGACGCCAGGTACCTGCTGGCACAGAACGAGCACCCGTACCCGCCGCTGCCGTCGGTGCTGGCGGCGCTGGCCGAGGCCAGTGCCGACCTGCACCGCTACCCGGACTTCCGTCCGGAGCGGATCGCCGGGATCGTCGCCGACTGGCAGGACGTCCCGGCCGGCCAGGTCGTGGTCGGCCACGGCTCGGCGGGCGTGGCGCTGGACCTCTTCCACGCGGTGGTCGAGCCCGGCGACAACGTGGTCCACTCGGCGCCCTGCTTCGACGCGTACCCGCTGTTCTGCGAGATCGCCCGGGCCGAGGCCCGGCCGGTCCCGCTCGGCCCCGACGCCCGGCACGACCTGGCGGCGATGGCCGAGCGGATGGACGGGCGCACCCGGATCGTCGTGCTGTGCAACCCGCACAACCCGACCGGCACGGTCTACTCCTGGGCCGAGCTGACGGAGTTCTTCCGCCGGGTGCCGGCCACCGCGCTGATCCTGCTCGACGAGGCGTACGTCGACTTCGCCCTGGGCTGGCAGGCCCCGGACGTGCCGGCCCGGATCGCCGAGTGGCCGAACCTCGTGGTGCTGCGCACCCTGTCCAAGTCGCACGGCATCGCCGCGCTGCGGATCGGCTACGCGCTGGCGGAGGAGTCCGTGGCCCAGCGGGTACGGGACCACCAGGTGCCGTACGCGGTGAACCGGCTCCAGGAGGCGGGCCTGCTCGCCGCCGTCGGCGCCGAGGACGAGATGGCGCGCCGGATCGCCGAGATCGCCGCGGAGCGGGAGCGCACCGAGGCCGAACTGCTGCGCCTCGGCTGGACGGTGGCGCCCAGCGTCACCAACTTCCTGTGGGTCGACGCCCCCGGCGACCAGCTCCCGCTGCGCGCGGAGCTGGAGCGCCTGGGCGTGGCCGTGCGCTACTACCCCGGCCAGGGCATCCGGGTCGCCATCGGCGAGAAGGACGCCAACGACGCGGTGATCGAGGGCTTCGCCGCCGTCGCCCCGCTCGCCCCGGCCCACCCGGCCACACCCTGAGCGCCCGGCGCCCGACCCGCCGACGCGCCGACCGCCCGGCGCCCTGAGCACCCCGCGTGCGTCAGGGCGCACCCCGGGCGCCCCTGCACCACCGCACCGCACCGCACCACCGCACCACCGAGCACCACCGAGCACCACGGCACCACCGCACACCCCTGCACACCCCGAAGCGCCGTCGGCGCAGCGAAGGAACCGCCATGCACCCGCTGTTGGTCCGCCCGGAGTTCCGGCGCTACCTGGCCGGGCAGACCCTGTCCGTCCTCGGTGACAGCGCCCTCTCCATCGCCCTCGGCATCTGGGCCAAGGTGCTGACCGGCAGCAACTCCGCCGCCGGTCTGGTGCTGTTCTGCTTCTCCGCGCCCCTGCTGCTGCTCCCGCTCGGCGGCCTGCTCGCCGACCGGGTCCGGCGCAAGCCGCTGCTGGTCGGGGTCAACCTGGCGGTGGCCCTCTCGCTGCTGCCGCTGCTGCTGGTCGACGGCCGGGAGACGGTCTGGATCATCTACTGCACCGCCACGGTCTGCGGTCTGGCCGGGGCCGTCCTGGCCCCGGCGCAGAGCGCGCTACTGCGCAGCATCCTGACGGAGCGTCAGGACTTCGGCGCGGCGGCCGGGTTGACCCAGAGCGCCCGGGCCGGCACCACGCTGGTGGCGCCGCTGCTCGGCTCGGGCCTCTACGGCTGGTTCGGCGGGCACGTGGTGGCGGTGGCCGACCTCGTCGTGCTGCTGCTGGCCGCGCTGAGCTTCCTCACCCTGCGGGTGGAGGAGGTCAAGCCGGAGCCCTCGGGCCTGCGGTGGCGCACCGAGGTGCTGGCCGGCTTCGTCCACCTGCGCGGTTCGGTCGGGCTGCGGCCGCTGGTCGCGGCCACCGCCGCCTCCGGCTTCGTGCTGAGCCTGCTGCAGCCGGTGCTGTTCGCGCTGACCCAGCACGGGCTGCACCGCTCGCCGCAGTTCCTCGGCGTGCTGGAGACCACCGAGGCCGTCGGCGCGCTGGCCGGCTCGGTGGTCGGCGGCCTGCTGATCGGCAGGCTCGGGCCGCGCCGGACGGTCATGGCGGGCTCGGCGGTGTTCGGCCTCGGGACCGTCCTGCTGCTCGCCCCGTCGCTGTACGTGGTGTCGGCCGGCCTGGTGATCGCGGGCGCGGGCATCCCGGCCGCCATGGTCGGCCTCGCCACCGCCGCCCAGGCCTCCACCCCGCCGCAGCTGATGGGGCGCGCCCAGGCGGCCGTCAACCTCTCGCTCACCGCGCCGCAGGCGCTGGCCGTCGGCGTCGGCTCCGGCCTGGTGGCCGCCCTGGACTTCCGGGTGGTGCTCGGCGTGATGGTGGTCGGCGCGCTGCTCGCGTCCGCCCACCTGATCGGCAAGCCGGAGGCCCCGACCGAGCCGCCGGAGCCCGAGGGCCCGGACGCGGACACCGACGAGGGCGACGGCGAGGGCGAGGGCGACGGCCCAGCCGAGCCCGAGGACGCCAAGGACCTCCAGCCCACCTGATCCGGCGCCGCCGCACACGTACCCGCGCACGCACCCGTACGCCCGCTCCACCCGATCGTCCCTCAGCACCTCCCGTCCTCCTCACGAGAGAGCTCCTCTGATGACCGACCGTTCCTCTCCCACCGTCACCCCGATCCCCGTCGAGCTGGACCACGTCGAGTTCTACGTGGCCGACCTGGGCGCCGAGACCACCCGGCTGACCACGGAGTACGGCTTCGAGCTGCTCGTCCCGCCGACCGAGCGCGGCGAGGCCGCCGAGCGCTGCCTGTCCGCGCTGGTCGGCCAGGCCTCCATCCGACTGCTGCTCACCCAGCCGCTGGCCGCCGGCCACCCGGCCACCGGCTACCTGGCCCGGCACGGCGACGGCGTCGGCGCCCTCGGCCTGCGGGTGCCGGACGCCACCGACGCGTACCGCACCCTGACCGCCCGCGGCGCCGCCGCGCTGGGCGAGCCGAAGGCCGCGGACGGCTGCGTCACCGCGGTCGTCGACGCCTTCGGCGAGGTGGTGCACACCCTGATCGAGCGCGGCCCCGAGGTCCCGGCCGGCCGCATCCCCGGCCTGCCCGACCCGGCCCCGCTGACCGGCGAGGGCCAGGTCGGCCTGCGGACCGTCGACCACTTCGCCGTCCTGGTGCCGTTCGGCGAGCTGCGCAAGACCGAGCACCGCTACCGCGAGGTCTTCGGCTTCCGGACGATCTTCGAGGAGCGGGTCGAGGTCGGCGCGCTCGGCATGGACTCGGCGGTCGTGCAGAGCGCCGACCACAGCGTCACCCTGACCCTGATCGAGCCGCTCACCGCGGACGCGGGCGGCCAGATCGCCTCCTTCCTGGCCGGCCACGGCGGCGCCGGGGTGCAGCACGTCGCCTTCGCCGCCGAGGACGCGGTGCACTCCGTCTCCACCATGGCCGAGCGCGGCGTGCCGTTCCTGCGCACCCCGCAGACCTACTACGACGCGCTGCCCGGCCGCCTGACGCCGCTGCGGCACTCCTTCGAGCAGCTGCGCGAGCTGAACCTGCTGGTCGACCAGGACCACGACGGCCAGCTGTTCCAGATCTTCACCCGCTCCCAGCACCCGCGGAACACCTTCTTCTTCGAGGTGATCGAGCGCATCCGGGCCCGCAACTTCGGCAGCAACAACATCCGCGCCCTCTACGAGGCCGTGGAGCTCCAGCGCAACGCCAGCGAAGTGGCCGGATGAGCGCGTCCGTCCGCAACGAACCACCGACCGGCCCGGCCGGCGGGCGCCCGGCGCTGTCCGTCGCGGAGTACGCCGACCGGGCCCGGGCCGTGCTCGCGCCCGAGGTCTGGGAGTGGCTGGAGGGCGGTGCCGAGCGCGAGTTGACGCTCGCCGCCAACCGGGCCGCCTTCGACCGGGTGGCCCTGGTGCCCCGGGTGCTGACCGACGTCAGCACCCGGGACACCGCCGCCACCCTGGTGCGCAGCCGGGCGGCCCTGCCGGTGGCGGTGGCACCCGTCGCCTACCACCGGCTGTTCCACCCCGAGGGCGAGCTGGCCTCGGCCCGCGCCGCGGCCGCCGCGGGCGTGCCGTTCACCGTCGGCACGCTCAGCAGCGTCGGCTTCGAGGAGCTCGCGAAGACCGGCGCCACGCTCTGGTTCCAGCTGTACTGGCTGCGCGACCGCGGCCGGCTGCTCGACCTGGTCGGGGCGGCCGAGGAGGCCGGCAGCGAGGCCCTGGTGGTCACCGCCGACGTGCCGTACATGGGCCGCCGGCTGCGCGACGCCAGGAACGCCTTCGCCCTGCCGTCGGACGTCCGCGCGGCGCTGCTGGAGGGCGGCGCCGCCGGGCGGGCGCACGAGTCGACCGCCGCCGTCTCGGCGGTGGCCGCGCACACCGCCGAGCTGCTCTCCCCCGGCGTCACCTGGGCCGACCTCGAGTGGCTGCGCGGCGAGACCGACCTGCCGCTGGTGGTCAAGGGCGTGCTCGACCCGGCCGACGCCCGGCGGGCCGCCGGGATCGGCGCCGCGGCCGTGGTGGTCTCCAACCACGGCGGCCGCCAGCTCGACCGGGCCGTGCCCGCCGTGACGATGCTGCCGGAGGTCGCCGAGGCGCTGGCCGGCGAGGACTGCCAGGTGCTGCTGGACAGCGGGGTGCGCGGCGGCTCGGACGTGCTCACCGCGCTGGCCCTCGGCGCCACCGGGGTCCTGCTCGGGCGCCCGCTGATCTGGGGCCTGGCGGCCGGCGGCGAGGCGGGCTGCACCGAGGTCCTCGACCTGCTCGCCACCGAGCTGCGGCACGCGCTCGGCCTCGCGGGCTGCGCCGACCCGCGGGCCGCCGCCGAACTGCGCACCACCACCCAGCCCTGCCCCGTCTGGAGCACCCCGTGACCACCATCGCCGCACCGCACGACCTGCTGCTCGCGGGCCTGCACACCTCCCTCGCCGACCCGGCGATGACCTCGATGAACCTGCTCAACGAGATCTCCATCCGCTACCCGGAGGCGGTCTCCTTCGCGGCCGGCCGCCCGGCCGAGCAGTTCTTCGAGCTGGACGCCGTCCATCGCCACCTGGACCGCTACGTCGACCACCTGCGCACCGAGCGCGGGCTGACGGAGGAGGCGGCCCGCCGGCAGGTGCTCCAGTACGGGCGGACCAAGGGGATCATCCACGAGCTGATCGCCACCCACCTCGCCACCGACGAGGGCATCGAGGTGCCCGCCGAGTCGATCGTGGTGACGGTGGGCTGCCAGGAGGCGATGTTCCTGGTGCTGCGGGCGCTGCGCCGCGGCCCCGAGGACGTGGTGCTGGCCGTCTCCCCCACCTACGTGGGGCTGACCGGCGCGGCGCTGCTGGCCGACCTGCCGGTGCGGGCGGTCGCCGACGGCCCGGACGGCGTGGACCTCGCCGACCTGCGCCGCCAACTGGCCGCCGCCCGGGCCGAGGGGCTGCGCCCGCGGGCGCTCTACCTGGTGCCGGACGTGGCCAACCCGAGCGGGGCCAGCCTGCCGCTGGAGCTGCGCCGGGAGCTGCTGGCGCTGGCCTCCGAGGAGGACTTCCTGCTGCTGGAGGACAACCCGTACTGCGTGTTCGCCGGCGAGGAGCGGCTGCCCTCGCTCAAGGCGCTGGACACCGACCGTCGGGTGGTCCACCTCGGCTCCTTCGCCAAGACGGCCCTGCCGGGCGCCCGGGTCGGGTACGTGGTGGCGGACCAGCTGGTGGCGGACGGGCAGGGCGGCACCGGGCTGTTCGCCGACCTGCTCGGCATGATCAAGAGCATGACCACGGTGAACACCTCGCCGATCGCCCAGGCCGTGATCGGCGGCGCGCTGCTGGAGCACGGCCACAGCCTGCGGGCCGCCAACACCGAGGTGGCCGCGCTCTACCGGCGCAACCTCGCGCTGGTGCTGGAGGGCCTGGCCCGGCGCTTCCCGCCCGGCTGCGGGGTGACCTGGAACGAGCCGCGCGGCGGGTTCTTCCTGGTACTCACGGTGCCGTGCGTGGTGGACGACGCGCTGCTGGAGCGCTCCGCCTCGGAGTACGGGGTGATCTGGACGCCGATGTCGCACTTCTATCCGGGAACGGGCGGGGAGCACCAACTGCGGCTCTCCGTCAGCCAGGTCGACCCGGCCACCGTCGACCGGGGGCTGGACGGGCTGGCCGCGCTGCTCGCCGCGCGGTCCTGACCGGCCCGGAAGGGGGCGTCCCGTCCGGGGCGCCACCTTCCGGCCCGCTCCGACCCCCACGAGGGTAGGTTTCAGGCATGCTTGACTACCTCTCACGCACCATCGCCGCCTACGAGCACAGCGCCGACAAGTACGAGTCCGCCACCAAGGGCATGGTCCCGGACGAGGAGCTCGACCTCTTCACCGGGATGCTCCCCGATCCGGCCGGGCCGGTCCTGGACGCCGGGTGCGCCTTCGGCCGCGACACGGCCCTGCTGGCGGCCAGGGGCGTGGCGGTGACCGGCGTCGACCTGAGCGAGCCCTTCGTCGCCCGGGCCCGGGAGCTCCACCCCGGCCTGGACTTCCGGCGCATGGACGTGTGCGCGCTGGACCTCCCCGACGCCTCCTTCGCGGGCGTCTGGTCCCAGGCGACGCTGCTGCACCTCAGGGACGAGCACGTGGCGGCCGCGCTGGCCGAGTTCCACCGGGTGCTGCGGCCCGGCGGGGCGCTGTTCGTCAGCTTCAAGGAGGGGGAGGGCGAGGAGGAGTTCGTCGAGTCCTTCAGCGCCGACGCCGCCCGCTTCTTCCGCTACCAGACCGCCGACCGGGTCCGCGGCCTGCTGGAGGCGGCCGGCTTCACCGGGGCCGACGTCCGCGTCGTCAACGAGCGGCAGCGCTACGGCGCCGGGCACCGCGACCTCAACTGGCTGACCGCGTACGCCCGTACCGCGGCCTGAGCCGGCGGGGCCCAGTCCCTGAGCGAGCGTCACGTT
The DNA here is from genome assembly GCF_001182915.1 of Kitasatospora sp. MY 5-36. Lineage (NCBI taxonomy): Bacteria > Bacillati > Actinomycetota > Actinomycetes > Kitasatosporales > Streptomycetaceae > Kitasatospora > Kitasatospora sp. MY 5-36. Next base: position 13,823 of record NZ_LFVW01000043.1, on the reverse strand, counting down.
CGGGTCGAAACAGGCCGTTTGCAGCCATCCCAATCGTCGGACCTTGGAGCACCACCACGGATTTCGGCTGACGACCGGTCAATCTCGGCCGGAAATCATTGCGTTGACCACATCGTTATTGAACGCCCCCTCGACACGTTGTTATGGTCACGAACTGTCGTGATCAAGTCAGCCACAAGGGGGCGATCATGGACGAGCCGAAGCCGCGTCCGGACGGCGCGCGACCTCCGACGGGAGGCGACCGCACCCCGGCCACCGGGGCGGACGGCGGCCCGGGGTGGTCCCTCGCCCCGGTCGCGATGCTGCGCCACGCGGGCTACCCGCTCTCGCTGCTGGACCGCGTCGTCGCCCCCTCGACCGCCCGGGTCGCCGACGCCGTCCTCGACCTGCGGGACGAAGCCGTCGAGCTGGGGCGGCGGTTGAAGGCCGACCTGCGCGCCGAGCGGGCCGGCACCCGGGGCGACCTCGCCTCCGGCGTCGGCATGCTCCGCCCCTTCCCGCCCGCCGACCTCGCCCGGCTCGAAGCCGAACTCGGCCCGGCCGCCCTGGACTCGGCCAAGCGCTACCAGGACGCGGTGCAGGCCCTGGACGGCCACTGGGAGGCCTTCGAGCGGGAGCACGGCGCCGCCCTCGCCGACGCCCGCCGGACCGTCGTGGACCTGTTCCGCGAACCCTCCCTCCAGCAGGTCCTGCTGCTGTCCAACGACGCCCGCTTCGAGGAGTTCACCGCCTGGCTCGCCTCCGGCGGCGCCGGGTCGGACGGCCACGTCAAGCGGATGACCGACCTGCTCGCCATGTACCTCCAGCGGGTCACCACCAAGAACGAGACCCACTCGCACTTCGGCCCCCTCGCCGTCGCCCGGACCGCACCGGAGGGCGCCGCCCCCGGCGTCGGCTGGTCCACCGGCCCGCTGCGCCGGATCGCCCTGCTCAGCCACTGGGCGGGCGAGGCGATGGCCGAGGTCTTCAGCGCCCGGCCGGAGGCCTTCGAGGCGGTGCGCCCCCGCCGGCGGCCCCTCGCCTTCGCCGAGGGCCCCGTCGTCCGGCTGTACGCGTTCGAGAGCACCACCGGCATGCCGGACGGCTGGCGCTTCGTCGCGGTGAAGGCCGACACCTTCGACGCCGACCGGTCCTGGCTCTGGGAGCACTGCGACGGCGAGCGCACGGTCGCCTGGCTGCGCGCCGCCTGGGCCGACCGCCCGGACCGCCCGGCCGACCGCGACTTCGACCGGGTGCTCGCCGAACTCGTCGACCAGGACTGGCTGATCGGCCGCCGGGAGATCCCGATCGGGGCCACCGACGTCCTGCGCGAACTCGCCGGACAGCTCGCCGACGACTCCCCCGACCTCGCCGTGGTGCGGCGCTTCCAGGACGGGCTGCGCCGCTTCGCCGAGGGCCCGACGGAGCGGCGCGCGGCCCTGCTCGGCGAGCTCAAGCAGGCCTTCGAGGAGGTCACCGGCTCCGCCGCCAACCGCTCCGAGGGCCGGCACTACGCGGACCGGAGCATCCTCTACGAGGAGGCGTACAGCCCGGTCAGGGACGTCGTCCTCGGCCCCGACGTCGCCGCCCTGATCGGCCGCGAGCTGTCCGTGGTCTACGACCTGACGCTGCTCGTCCCCCGGCTGCGCGTCCGCCGCGAGCTGGACATCCTGCACCGCTGGACGGCACGGCGCTTCGGCACCGGCACGCCCGTACCGCTGCCGGACTTCTACGCCGCCTTCTTCGCCGACAAGCCGTTGCTCGCCGCCGAGTGCGAGGAGGTGGACCGGGAGATCGCGGCGCTCGACCGGGAGGTCGTCGACCTGCTGCTGGACGGCGCCGAGGACGGCCGCTCCGAGAGCGTCGTCGACCGGGCCCGGCTGGAGGAGCTGCTCGCCCGCCACCCCGACACCCCGCCCGCGCTGTGCAACCCGGACGTCATGCTCGCCGCCCCGGACGCCGCCGCGATCGGCCGCGGCGACTTCCTCGCCGTCGTCGGGGACTGCCACGCCGTCCGCGAGGCGCTCACCCACTCCAGCTTCGCCTCGATGCTCCAGGCCGAGGCGCCCGAACTCCTCGACGCGGTCCACGACCGCTACCGGGGACTGCTCGACGAGGACGAGGTGCTGGTCGACCTCTCCCGCTCGCACCCCGACAAGACCGGCGCCCAACTCACCTACCCCTGCCCGGACCTGGAGGTGTACGGGCTCTCCCCGAAGGCCCGCGGCGACGTCCTCCAGCCCGGCGCGCTGTACCTGCTGGCCACCGCCGACCGGCTGGAGCTGCGCGCCCACGGACTGGCCGGCCGGCTCAAGCTGCTCGCCCCGCTGGCGGGCGGCCCCAGCATCCGCCAGGACCCGCTCTCCCCGTTCGCCTTCCCCCGCCACTTCGGCGGCGTCGGCGTCCGCGACCGGGACCGCGACCACGTGCCCCGCATCCGCTGCGGCCGGATCGTGCTGCACCGGGAGCGCTGGCGCGTCCCCGCCGAGGCCCTGCGCGGTTGGAGCCCCGGCGTCCACCGCTCCAAGGGCGACGCCCCGGAGTTCGCCGCCGCCCGCCGGCTGCGCCGCGAACTCGGCCTGCCGCGCCGCGGCTTCCTGAAGATCCCCGGCGAGCCGAAACCGGTCTACGTCGACTGGGAATCCCCCCTCATCGTCCGGCAGGTCTTCCGGCTCGCCCGGAAGACGGCCGCCGCTCTGGAGTTCAGCGAAATGCTCCCCGCCCCGGAGCACCTCTGGCTCGACATCGACGGAGAACGTCACACCAGCGAGCTGCGCTGTGCGGTCTTCTCGCGCCGTCCCCACTGAGTGCTCCACGTCGAGGACCCCACGCCCTCACCGACCGAAGGCACCGCCATGACCAAGAGCTGCATCGTCCAGTTGCCCTTCCCCTCCAGCCACGACCCCGACCCGAACCTCGCCCGCTACTACGACGACTACGACCGGCGCTTCCGGGCCATGCTGCCCGAGTACTTCATCCCGACCGACGGCCTGTGGGAGATGCCGCTCTGGGTCGCCCACCTGACCGCCCTGCTGAACACCGCGGGCCTGGACTCCGTCTTCCGCGACCTGTCCAGGACCCCGGCCGAGCCGGAGCACTGCGCCGAGCCGCTGCTGGAGGCGACCGCCCCCGGCGACCTGGTCCTGATGTCCCCGCTCGCCCAGAACCTCCGGCTCGCGCTGGAGGTGGCCAAGCGGCTGGAGCACGCCGGCCGGCGCGTCGTCCTCGGCGGCAACATGGCCCCGCTCGCCCCCGACGGCGCCGTGCACGCCGTGCACCGCGGCCAGCTCGACGCCACCTTCGTGCGCCGGCTCGTCGAACTCGCCTCCGGGTCCGGCGGCAGCCTGGAGAAGCCGCTGCTGCCCGGGCTGGTGTCCGACCGGATCACCTGGGCGCCGGACTACCGCCACCTCGGCGGCTACCAGGGCCGGGTCCCGCTGCTGCGGCTCAACGCCAGCCACGGCTGCCTGTACCAGTGCTCGTTCTGCGGCGACGCCTGGAGCAAGCAGCTCACCCTGGTCGCCAAGGACGCGCTCGCCCAGGAGGTCGACGAGCTGACCAGCCGGTTCCCCGACACCCGGCTCTTCTACATCGGCGACAAGACCTTCGGCCAGTCCCGCGAGGCCGTCGGCAACCTGCTGGACGTCTTCCGCGACCGCCCCGGCTACCGCTTCATCGTGCAGACCCACGTGATGCAGGTGAAGGAGTGGATCGTCGAGGCCATGCTCGAACTCGGCGTCGTCGCCGTGGAGCTCGGCTTCGAGTCGGCCGACTCGCAGATGCTCAAGCGCCTCAACAAGCTCTCCCGCGGCCTGGACGACTACACTTCGAAGATCCGTCAACTCAGCGACGCCGGGCTGAAGATCGTCCTCAACATGATGGGCGGCCTGGACGAGGAGACGGAGGCCGCGCACGGCCAGACCGTCAGCTGGATGCGGGAGAACGAATCGGCGCTGTGGCTCTTCAACCTCTACAACTTCGTCCCGTACCCGCTCACCCCGGACTTCCCCAGGCTGCGCGAGCGCATCTTCAACTGGGACTTCGCGGACTGGCGGGAGGACGCCCCGGTCGTCTACCGGCCCCGGCACCTGTCCCCCGAGGACAGCTGGGACCTGTTCCAGGAGAAGATCGCCGCGGCGCACGCCATCATCCGCGACCCGCTGCCCGCCGCCCCGGCCCCCGCCGTCCCCGGCCTGTCCGTCACGCCCGCCGCGCAGGAGAACTGACATGACCGAGCTCCCCGACTTCGAGGCCCTCCGCACCAGCGTCAAGCCGGAGGACTTCGAGCAGGACCCGCTGCCCGGCTGGGCCGGCGTCGGCACCCTCTTCGGCGCCCCCACCACCAGCGCCGACCAGGTGGACGTGGGCGAGACGGGCTGGGTGGTGTCCGGCGTTCCCTACGACGCCACCGCCAGCTCCCGGCCCGGCGCCGCCGAGGGGCCGCGGGCGGTCCGCCAGGCCAGCCTGGTCTTCTCCAGCTACCTCACCAGCCTCGGCCAGTGGCGGATGCTGGACACCCGCACCGGGCAGACCTTCCGCTACCACGCGCCCCGCGTCGCGGACGCCGGAGACCTCCACATCTACCCGACGGACACCGTCAAGACCTTCCAGGCCGTCGCCGCCGAGAGCCGCCGGCTCAGCCAGAACGCCCCGCGGCTGATCTTCCTCAACGGCGACCACTCCTGCACCTTCCCCACCTTCGCCGGCTTCCGCGCCGGCCGGCTGGACCGCGGCGCCGGCCGGGTGGGGTTCATCAACATCGACCACCACTTCGACTTCGGCAACTGGAGCACCCTGCACGGGCCGCTCTACCACGGCTCCAACTCCCGCCGGATCAGCGAGATCCCGCAGATGCGCCCGGAGGACATCGCCTTCGTCGGGGTCGGGGACGTGACCAAGTACGACCAGTTCCGCGGCCTGCTGGACAGCGGCTTCCACGTCGTCCCCGGCTCCCTGATCACCCGGGACGGCGCCGCCGCGGCCCTGCGCCCCGTCATCGAGGAGCTCGGCTCGCGCTGCGACACCGTCTACGTCTCCCTCGACATCGACGTGCTCGACAGCGCCGCGGCGACCGGCACCGGGCACGTCACCATGGGCGGCATCGGCATCGGCGACCTCCTCGACGTCTACGAGGAGCTGCGGGCGCTGCCCGTCGGCGCCGTCGACATCGCCGAGATCGCGCCCCGCTACGACCCGTCCGGCGGCACCGCGCAGATCGCCGCCCGGCTGCTCTTCGAGTTCCTGTTCCGCACCGAGGTCGCCCCGGCCGAACTCGCGCCCTGGGCCCCCGGCACCCCCTCCGCACCCCTGGAGCACCGGTGAGATTCACGCCCCACGAAGCGCAGTTCGACTGTACCCCGCTGGTCTCCGGGGCCCCCGCCGAGCGCGAGCGGGCGCTGGACGCCCTCGCCGCCGGAGCCGTCGAGGTCATCCACCGGACCGGCTACGCCGTCTTCCGGATCGGCCGGCTGCGACTCGGGGTCGAGGAGAGCCGCCGGCTGTCCACCGGCATCGTCGAGCGCGTCCGCACCGCGCTGATCGCCCGCGGCGCCCCCGCCCGGATGCGGCTGGAGGTCGACAAGGCGCAGCAGACCTACGTCCCCGAGGGCTACACCACCCGGACCCTGCTGCCCCACCACGACGGCCAGCACTGCTCGTACCTGACGCCCAGCCTCCAGGACGCCCCCGACTGGGACCCGGCCCAGCGCACCTACGGCGACTCCGGGTACACCACCACCGCCGCGCACAAGATGTACCAGGGCATCTTCCTGCCCGAGGTCGGCGAGGGGCTGAGCGTCACCACGTACTACGACTGGCTCGGCGTGATCGACGAGGTGCTGGAGCGGCGCGGCATCGACCGGGGCGACGACCCCGTGGCCGGCGCGGCCCGCTGGCTCGGCGGCAACCTGCGCCGCGGCCTGGAGCGCCAGCCCCAACACGGCTGCGCCTACCCGTCGGTGGGCGCCATGCTCGGGCTGGAGGAGACGTTCTGGCACGGCCTGTCCTTCCACCACAGCGAGGCGGACCTGTCCAAGGAGGAGCGGCGGCGCTACCCCGCCGCCGTGCCGCTGGCCCGCGAGTGCGCCTGCGGCGAGTGCCGGGGCGAGGCGGCCCGGCTCTTCTGCCACCAGCTGCTCATGGCCACCGGCCTGACCTGGGCGCGGTTCCGCCGCCGCTGGGAGGTGCTCGCCCCGGGTGAGCACTGCGACCTGCTGCTCGGCCACAACCTGACCATGCTGCACGGCGGCCTGGCCGGCGGCGCGGGGCGGATCATCGAGCCGCTCTGCCTGGTCGTGGACGAGCCGTCCGGCCCCGAGTACGAGCGCTGGCTGGCCGCCTCCTGGCGGCGCACCCTGCCCGGGGCCCGCTGATGCGGAGGAGCCTGCCGGTGCGCGGGGCCCGGCCGGCGCGGGGATTCCGGTCGGCGTGGGGATCCCGGTCGGCGTGGAGGTCCCGCTGATGCGGGGGGCGCCCGCGACCCTGGCCACCCCGGTCGACCTGCACCTGCACACCCGGCACTCGGACGGGGACGAGGCGCCGGCCGACCTGGCGAGGCGGTGCGTCGAGGCCGGGCTGCGGGTGGCCGCCGTGACGGACCACAACACCCTCGCGGGCGTCGCCGCCTTCGAGCGGGCCGCCGCCGGGCGCCTCACCGTCGTCCCGGCCTGCGAGATCACCACCACCTGGCGCGGTGAGGAGACCCACTGCCTCGCCTACTTCGTCGACCCCGGCGACGAGGCGTTCCGGCAGCGGATCGGACGCCTCCACGACGCCGAACTGGCCTGGTGGCGCACCTGGACCGACCGGGCGCACGCCCTCGGCGTGCCGATCGCCCGGGCCGACGTCGAACGGCGCCTCGGCGGCGACCGGGTGGCCTACGTCAACGACTACCTGGCCCTGCTGCTGGAGGCCGCCGGGGACGACCCCCGGTTCGCCCCGTACGCCGACGGCGACGACCGGTTCGCCCGCCTCATCGCCGACTGGTGCCGCCCGGGCCGGCCGCTGCACGTCGAACACCCCGTCAACCCCGACCTGGTGGACGTGCTGTCCTGGATCGAGCGGGCGGGCGGCGTCGCCGTCCTCGCCCACCCCGGCCCGCACACCGCCGGCCTGGACGCCCCGCGGTGCGCCGAACTGCTGGCGCCGCTGCGCGCGGCCGGCCTGGCCGGACTGGAGGTGTGGACCAGCTGGCACACCCCGGCCGACAGCGCCCGGCTCGCCGAGGCCGCCGGGCGGCTCGGCCTGGTCGCCACCGCCGGGTCCGACTACCACGGGGTGCGGGTCAAGCCCTGGGCGCCGAGCCCCGGCCTGCTGCCCGCGCTCCCCGCCGACCCGCTCGCCGTCCTGGACTCCCTGCACGACCGCCGTCCGCCCGTCCACTCGATCCCCCAGGTGAGGCCGTGACCACCGTCAACGATCCCCGGACCGCCGCCGAGCCCGGGGTGCGCGTCCCCTGGCAGCTCGCGCCGGTCGTCGTGCTCCGCCAGGCCGGCTTCCCGATGGAGCTGCTCGCGCCGCTGGCCGACCCGGCCGCCGCCGAGGAGGCCCGGGAGCTCGTCGCCCACGGGCAGCGGCTGAAGGAGCTGGCCGACGCGTTCAAGGCCGCCCTGCGCCGCCACCCGGTGCCCGGCGCCGCCAGGCTGTCCTCCCCCGCCGGGTTCCTGCTGCCCGTCCCCGAGCCCGAGCTGGCCGCCGCGGCCGCCGCCGTGCCCGCCGAGGAGGCCGCCGTCCTGCGCGCCTACCAGGACGCCGCCCGGCACTTCGCCGAGGAGCAGACCCGGTTCGCCGCCCGGCACCAGGACCGCCTCGACCGGGCCGGGGCCGCCGTCGTCGAGGCCTTCGGCGACGAGCGGCTGCGGCAGGTCCTGCTGCTCTCCAACGACTCCGCCTACCCCACCTTCGCCGCCTGGCTCGACGCCCACGACGGCGCGACCGGGCGGCGCACCCGCAAGATGACCGACCTGCTCACCATGTACCTCCAGCGGGTCACCACCAAGAACGAGACCCACTCGCACTTCGGCCCCTTCACCCCCGGCCGGGTCGGCACCGCCCCCGGCATCACCTGGTCCGGCGAGCGGGAGCTGGAACGGCGCGCGCTGTTCAGCCACTGGGCCGCGGAGAAGCTCGCCCAGAGCGCCGCCGCCGTCCCCGGCCTGCTCGACCACGCCCGCCCCCGGCGCCGCCCGCTGTCCTTCCTGCGCGACGGCCGGATCGACCTCTACGCCTTCACCACCCGCGACGGCCTGGACACCGACTGGGACTTCCAGCACCTCGGCGGGCGCCCGGTCGAACCGTACGAGGCCTGGCTGTGGCAGCACTGCGACGGCGAACGCACCCTGAGCGAACTGCGGCGGGCCTGGCAGGACGAGCAGCGCTGCCCCGTCCCCTTCGACGAGGTGCTCGCCGGACTCGCCGAGCGCGAATGGGTGGTCGTCGAGTTCGAGATCCCGATCGGCGACCACCGGCCGCTGGCCGCCCTGCGCGAGCAACTGCTCGCCGCCCCCGCCCCGCTGGCCGACCCGCTGCTCACCGCGATCGACGGCTTCGAGGCCGACCTGACCCGCTTCGCCGCCCTGCCGCTGCCCGAGCGCGCGGCCGCGCTCGCCGAGAGCAAGGCCCGGTTCGAGCAGCTGACCGGCGGCCCCGCCAACCGCAACAGCGGCCTGCACTACGCCGACCGCAGCATCCTGTTCGAGGAGGCCCGCGGCCGCCCCGCCGACCTGACCGTCGGCCCGGACCTCGCCCGCTTCATCACCGACGAACTGTCCATCGTGTACGAGACCGTGCTGGCCGGCCCGCGCCTGCGGATGCGGCGCGAACTGGTCATCCTCACCCGGTGGGTGGCCGACCGGTTCGGCCCCGGCGTGGAGATCCCGCTGGACGTCCTCTACGCCGAGTTCTTCCGCGACCGCGACGCCATCGCCCGCGAGTGCCTCGCCGTCGAGGCCGAACTCGCCGAACTGGACCGGGAGATCGGCGCCGCCCTGCTCGGCGAGGCCGCCACCGACCCGGACCGCTCCGAGGTCGTGGTCGACCGGGAGCGGATGGCCGCCGTCCTCGCCGCCCAGCCGAGCAGCCCGCCCGCCGTCTGCGACCCGGACATCCTGTTCGCCGCGCGGAGCCGGGAGGACCTGGCCGAGGGCCGGTTCACCGCCGTCATCGGCGACTGCCACGCGGTGCGGGAGGTCATCACCCACACCAGCTTCGGCCCGCTGATCCAGGAGCACACCCCCGAACTGCTCTCCGAGGTGTACCGCGGCTACCAGTCCCTGCTCGCCGACGACGAGGTGCTCGCCAACCTGTCCCGCGGCCACCCCGACAAGTCCTCCACCCAACTCGTCTACCCCTGCCACGACCTGGAGGTCTACGGCCGCTCCGCGCAGTCCCGCGACCGGGTGCTGCAGCCCTCCCAGCTCTACCTGGTGCTGCGCGACGGCCGGCTGGAGCTGCGCGCCCACGGCGTCGAGGGCCGGCTGCGCCTGATGGCGCCCCCGGCCGGCGGCCCGAGCATCCGGCAGGACCCGCTCTCCCCGTTCGCCTTCCCCCGCCACTTCGGCGGCGCCGGACTGGACGCCCCCGACCTGGCGCACATCCCGCGCATCCGCTGCGGCCGCGTCGTGCTGCAGCGCGAGACCTGGCGCATCCCCGCCGCCCGGCTGCGCGACACCGCCGCCTTCGGCCGCCAGACCGGCCGGGACGACGCCGCGCTGTTCGTCGCCGCCTGCCGGCTGCGCGCCGAGCACCGGCTGCCCCGGCACGTCTTCGTCAAGGTCCCCGGCGAGCCCAAGCCGGTCTACGTCGACTGGGAGTCCCCGCTGCTGGTCCGGCAGCTGGGCCGGCTGGCCGCCCGAGCCGAGGGCACCCTGGAGGTCTCCGAGATGCTGCCCGCCCCCGACCAGCGCTGGCTGGACGTGGACGGTCGGCGGTACACCAGCGAACTGCGCTGCGCCGTCTTCTCGGCCGGGAACCCCGCCGCGGAGCCGCGCGGATGAGCACCGACACCGCCGTCCGCCCCTCCTCCGGCTACCACCGGGTCCTCGGCGCCGCCGCCTCCTCCGCGGTCGGTGACGGCATGCGCTTCGCCGCGCTGCCGCTGCTCTCCACCGCGGTGCTGGACGACGCCTTCCAGGTGTCCGCCGTCACCGCCGCGACCACGGTGCCCTGGCTGCTGTTCGCCCTGCCCGCCGGGGCGTACGCCGACCGCTTCGAGCGGCGCCTGCTGATGGTCCTCGCCGACCTGCTGCGCGCCGCGGTGCTGGTCCTCACCGTCCTGCTGCTCGCCGCCGACCGGCTGACCTTCTGGCCGCTGCTCACCTCCGCGTTCCTGCTGGGCGTCGGCGAGGTGCTGTTCGACTGCGCGTCCTTCGCGCTGCTGCCGAGCGTCGTGCCCAAGGACCGGCTGGAGTCGGCGAACGGCCGGCTCTTCGCCGTCCAGACCGTCGGCCGCGACCTGCTCGGGCAGGTCGTCGGCGGCGTGCTGTTCACGGTCGGCCGGGCCGTCCCGCTGGTGATCGACGCGGTCTCCTTCCTGGCCTCCGCGCTGCTGCTGCGCGGCGTGCGCGGGCCGGTGCCCGAGTCCGGGCCTGAATCCGGGCCTGAATCCGGGCCTGAATCCGGGCCTGCCGCCGAACCCGGGCCGGGCGCCGGGAAACCCCGCCTGCTGGCCGACATCCGCGAGGGAGTCGCCTTCGTCCTCCGCGATCCGCTGCTGCGCGCCCTGACCGTCTCCGCCGGGGTCATCAACGCCGTCTACCTGGGCCAGATCGCCGTCTTCGTGATCCTGGTCCGCGAGGTGCTGGAACTCCCGGACGCCGCGTACGGGGCGCTGCTGGCCGCCGGGGCGGTCGGCGGCGTGATCGGCGGCGCGGTCGCCGGCCGGCTCAGCAAGGCGGTCGGCCGGGTCCCCGCGCTGGTCGGCAACCTGGCCCTGATGGGCGCCGCCGGCCTGGCGGTGGCCGCCACCGACCGGGTCCCCGTGGTCGCCGTCGCCTACGGCGTCACCGGCTTCGCCCTGATGGTCTGGAACGTCGTCGCCGTCTCCCTGCGCCAGACGATCATCCCGGACCGGATGCTCGGCCGGGCCACCGGCGTCTACCGGCTCTTCGCCTGGGGCACCATGCCCCTCGGCGCGCTGGTCTTCGGCCGGGTGAGCGCCTCGGCCGGGCCGCGCGCCGCCTTCGCCCTCGGCGGCGTGGTTACCCTGCTGACCTGCCTGCCGATCGCCTACGCCCTGCTGAGGGACAGCAGGGTGACCGACCGTCGCAAGACCACCGAGGATGCACCATGAGTGAGCGTTTCGCCGTACTGGACCGACTGGCCGGACAGTGGGGCCTGAACGGCCTGGAACTCGTCGGCAAGGGCCTGGAGTTCACCGTCTTCCGGGCCCGGGCCGGGGACGGCGAACCGGTCGCCGTACGGCTCGCGCACCACCGCTTCGACTCCAACGCCAACGACCCGCACGTGGACACCCGCGCCCTGCTCGTCCAGGAGCACGCCATCGCCCGGCACCTGGCCGAACACGGCCTGCCCGTCGCCCGCGCCCGGGAACTCGTCCTCGCCGACGACCCCGACTCCCCCGACGTGCTGCTCTCCGACTACGTCCCCGACGACGGCACCCCGCTCGACTCCCACGCCCTCGGCCGGCTCCTCGCCCGGCTCCACCAGGCACCCCCGCCGCCACTGCACCCCGTCGCCGCCGAGGGCGGCACCACCGCCGAGGTCCTCACCACCCGGATAGGCCGCCGCTGGGCCGAACTCGCCCGCCTCGTCGCCGACTGGCCCGAGCCCCCGGCCCCCGACCTCCTCGCCCGGCACCTCTCCCCCCTCACCGGGACCAGCCTCCTCCACCTCGACGTCCGCAGCTCCAACATCCGCCGCCACCAGGGCCGCACCACCGCCCTCCTGGACTGGTCCAACGCCCTCCTCGGCACCCCCGCCCTCGAGTTCGGCCGCCTCGCCGAATACGCCCGCTACCCCGAGAACGACCTCGACCTCCCCGCCCTCCGCGCCGGCTACGCCACCCTCGCCCCCGTCCCGGCCGAGGACGAACCCACCCTCCTCGCCTGCCGCCTCGACGCCGCCCTGATGCTCGCCCTGGTCTTCCTCTCCGAAGCCCCCGACCCCACCCGCGGCCCCACCGCCGCCACCCACGCCCGCACCCTGGCCGAGCGCCTCAGCCGCCTGTAACGGCGCCACCGGTGGAACCGCGGGCAGCCGGCGGAGCACCGCCGGCTGCCCCCACCAGGCATAGGCCTCCGCTGTTACCGAAAAACGCCCGAGGGTCCCACCGCGAAACCTCGCGGTGGGACCCTCGGGCGCGATTCAGGCGCTCAACCATCCAGTCAGGATCTCTATGGCTGGACCAACCCCGTCCGCCCGATCCCTCGCACTCTCGGATTCAAGCAGAAAGGGCGGCTCGCCATTCGGTGCAGAATCCAACTGCAATTCTACACCTTCCTTCCGGGAAATAAACCAGACATTTTCGTCGTCACTGGCGCGAGCAGCCGACAATCGTTCGACTCGAAGGCCCGAGAAAGCCTCTCGCAAAGCAGCGAATATCTCGTCCACGGGTCCGCCGGTGGTGTCGCCCGGACCCCATGGTGCGACTCTGGGCATCAGCACCCCTCTCGGCTGGTGGTCTACCTGGTCAGCACCGCGGAACTCCGAGCGCGTCAGGAGCCAGCCGGCCGGCCTTCGGCACAGGATTGGACTCAATGGCACCGAACGGATCACTGCTTCCGAGCGTGACGTTCACGTGGTTGTAGTTGAGCGGAGAGCCCGCGCCGGCGATCGGCTCGGGCGCGTACACCACAGTACCGCCGGCCGCCCGAATTGCGCCGGCCGTCGTTGCGCGAAGGCTACCATGCGGGACGCCGGCGCCAGCTTCGTTCACCGAACTACCCATTGAACCGGAGAATTCGACACCAGAATCCGGCATCGGGCTCTGCCCGCCGCGAATGATGACGAAATCGTCCGGCACCTGCCAGGCGTTGTCGTTGTGGACCAGGACCGGCACGCCGCCCGCCAGTACGTAGTACGTGTGGAGGTCGTCGACGGTGAGGTTGTAGGCGGGCTGGAGCGTGCTCCGATGCCGGACGGCCTCGATGCGCTGGGGCCGTCCGGCCGGGTCGCGCAGTTCGTCGCCGACCCTGAGGTCCACGGCGTCGATCCACTGCTTCTGGCTCTCGGACCAGAAGGGGTGGTGGTCGGTGCTGGTCAGGGACTTTCCGGAGCCCAGCGAGATGTCGGTGAAGCCACGGTCGTCCGGGGTATAGATGGCCGCAGAGACCCGACGGGGTCCAGTCACTCCGGTCGTGGGGTCGGTGGCGAGAACCTTGTCCCCTGCCTTGACGGTCTCGATCCTACGAGTGGATCCGTCCGCCATCAGGACGTGGGTGCCGGCCGGGAAACTGTTCATCCGGAGTCGGGGGCACGACGGAGGGAGCCGGTTGACGAGCTTCTGGATGAACTCGACGGCCTTCTCGCCCCAGGACCCGAACTTCTTGGCCCACTGGGCGAGTTTGGCGACGGCGGCACCGTCGCCGATGAAGGGGATCGCGCCGATGCAGGAGGTGAGCGCGTCGGCGGTGCGGCCCTCGACGGCGTAGTAGGCGCAGTTGATGAGGTCGGCGACGTCGGCGAGGCCGGGGGCGATAACGCCGCCCGCGCCGCCGATGACGTCCAGGGTCAGGTGGACGCTCTCGGAGAACAGGTGGTAGAGGTAGCTGACGTTGTCGCTGTCCTCCTTCGCCTTCTTGATCTCCTCCTCGAGCGCGGCGATCGAGTCCTGCTTCTGCTTTTCGGCCTGGGCCTGCTTCTCGGCCTCCTTGCGCTCCGCCTCCAGC
>NZ_LFVW01000433.1:0-9934 GCF_001182915.1 Kitasatospora sp. MY 5-36 | reverse complement strand
CGCCCGGCTCCGGGCGGGCGGGGGCTTGCGGGGGCTCAGCGGCCGCCGGCGGCCTTCAGGATGGAGGCGACGGCCGGGCCGGCCGCGTCCACGCCGTGGCCGCCGCCCTGCACCTCGGCGGCCACCGCGACGTTGCCGCGGTAGGCGGTGAACCAGCTGTTGGTGACGTCGACCCCGGCGACCTCGGCGGAGCCGGTCTTGGCGCCCGCGTTGTCGGTGATGCCGGCCATCACGTCCCTGGCGGTGCCGCCGGTGGCGGTGGCCGCCATCATCGCCTTCAGCTTGGCGTCGACGTCCGGGGAGAGCGGGCGGGCGGCCTTCTGCTGCGGCAGCTCGGCGACCAGGATCGGCTGCTTGAACTCGCCGCTCTGCACGGTGGCGGTGACCGAGGCGATGGCCAGCGGGTTCATCTGGACCTTGCCCTGGCCGATGTAGTTCATGGCCTGCTCGTCCTTGCTGCCCGGCGCCGCCGGAACCTTGCCGTCGGTGTTCGGCAGGCCGGTCTTCCACTCCAGGCCGATGCCGAACACGTCCTTGGCCGTGCCGTTCAGCGTCTCGGGCTTGAGGCTGGTCAGGCCCTGGTTGATGAAGGCGGTGTTGCAGGACATCATGAAGTCCTGCTGGAGCGTGTTGTTCGGGAAGGCGCCCGGGAACGAGTTCGGGATCGCGTGCGGGTTGCTGCTCTTCTCCGGGCAGGCCACCACGGTGTCCGGGTTGACGCCGTTCTCCAGCAGCGCCGCCGAGGTGACGATCTTCATCGTCGAGCCCGGGGCGAGCAGCCCGGCGAAGGCCCGGTTCTGGCCGGTGGCCGGCGAGTTGGCGAAGGCCAGCACCTGACCGGTGCTCGGCTCGATCGCGACGATGGAGCCGGGCTTGCCCGCCAGGTCGGTCATCGCCTTCTCGGCGGCGGCCTGGAGGGTGTTGTCGATGGTGAGCTTGAATGGCTTGCCGGGCTTCGGCTCGACGATCGTGAACAGCTTGTCCTGGGGGCCCTTGCCGGCCGGGTCGGAGATCACCACCGCGCTGCCCGCGTCCTGGTCCTTGGCCGGGTCCGGCGGCAGCAGCTTGTTGGCGTTGTCCTGGAGGGTGGTCAGCAGCGACTGGGTGAGCGAGGCGCCCTGGACCGGCTTGCCGTTGCGGTCGACCACGGTGGACGGCGGGGCGAAGACCGGCTGGACGGCGATGGTCTCGTTGCCGGACAGGTGGGGGTGGATCACCGACGGCGCCCAGTGCACGGCCGGGGTGTTGTCGCTCATCTTCACGACGCCCAGGAAGCCCTGGTAGTCCCAGGCCCGGTTGGTGCCCGCGAACTCGGCGCGCGCCTTGTAGGACATCAGCGTGCCGGTGGGCGTGGGCGTGGCGGCGGCGGACGGCGAGTCGCCGGCGCCCGGCGTGCCGGTGGCGCCCGGGGCCGCGGAGGCCCCGGCGGTCGGCTTGGCGGCCGGGGCGGGGGTGCCGGTGGCGGCGGAGAAGACCTGCTGGGTGGTCGGGCCGAAGGGGGTGAGGGTCAGCGCGCTCGGCTTGACCTGGTCCCGGAAGGCGGTCAGACCGGCGGTGGCCGCGGCCGGGTCGTCGGTCAGCGAGGCCGCCTTGGCGATGTCGCCGGCCGCCCAGGCCGTCAGGAAGTCCTTCAGTCCGGCCGTCGCCTGGTCGGCGGTCGGCGGCTCGGCGACCACGGTGCGCGGCTTCTTGCCACCGGATACGCCGTCCGACTCGCTCACCAGGCTGTACACGCCGTAGCCGCCGCCCGCGAGGACGGCGATGGACACGCCGGTGATGATGCCGATCTTCGCGCCACTGCGCATGGTGCAGGTCCCCCAGGGGTCTCGCGGCCGGGCGCAACCGGCGGGGCCGGAAACGCGGTACCCCTCCACCCTAGGCAGCGCGGATCGGTGCGCCGGCGAATCGCCCGGCACTTGTGACGGATCTGGTACGTGTTGTGCACCGCATACGGACGGTTCGCGGGAACGCGGTGTGTCCGGGGCGGTGGATCAGATCCAGGTGTTGAACCACATCCGGCGGCGCCAGTCCTCCAGCGGGATGGTCTGCCCGGTGAACAGCGGATAGAAGAAGAGGAAGTTCCAGACGATCAGCAGGACCAGCAGTCCGGCCGCCGCGGAGCCGATGATCCGGCGGTCCCGGGAGGCGCCGGCCGGCCCGATCAGGGCGCCGATCAGCATCGTCACCGCGAGCACCAGGAACGGGACGAAGACCACCGCGTAGAAGAGGAAGATCGTCCGCTGCTGGTAGGCGAACCAGGGCAGGTAGCCGGCGGCCAGGCCGCAGAGCAGCGCGCCGGCCCGCCAGTCCCGCCGGGCCGCCCAGCGCCACAGGCAGTAGGCCAGCGCCGCGATGCCCGTCCACCACAGCAGCGGGGTGCCGATGCCCAGCACCTCGCGGGCGCAGTCGGCGGCGGTGCAGCCGGCCTGGCCGTACTTGGGGGACTCGTAGAAGAAGGACACCGGCCGGCCCAGCACCAGCCAGGACCACGGGTTGGACTGGTAGGTGTGCGGGTCGCTCAGGCCGACGTGGAACTCGTAGACCGTGGTGTGGTAGTGCCACAGCGAGCGCAGGGCCTCGGGTATCCACGGGAAGTCGGTGGAGCGGCCGACCGCCCAGTCCCGGCCCCAGCCGCCCTGGCCGGGAGCGGTGCTGCTGGCGAACCAGCCCCACCAGGACGCGATGTAGACCGCGACCGCGACCACGACCACCGAGACGAAGGCCGGCAGCACGTCCCGGGCGAGCACCGCCACGAACGGGCGCGGGGCGCCGGCCAGGCGGCGGGCGCCGACGTCCCAGAGCACCGTGAGCAGCCCGAAGGCCGCCGCGACGTACAGACCGCTCCACTTGGTGGCGCAGGTCAGGCCGACGCAGACGCCGGCCGCGATCCGGTACGGGCGCCAGCCCAGGCCCAGCCGCTGGGCGAGCCGGGCGTCCTCGACCCCGCCCAGCCGCCGGGCCAGCAGGGCCCGGGTGCGGTCGCGGTCCAGCAGCAGGAAGCCGAAGGCGGCGAGGGTCCAGAACATCACCACCAGGTCGAGCAGCGCGGCCCGGCTGAGCACCAGGTGCAGGCCGTCCACCGCGAGCAGCAGGCCCGCCACGCAGCCCAGCAGGGTGGAGCGGAACATCCGGCGGGCGATCCGGGCCACCATCAGCACCGACAGGGTGCCGAGCAGGGCCACCGCGAACCGCCAGCCGAAGGGGTTCATGCCGAACAGCTGCTCGCCCAGGCCGATGATCCACTTGCCGACCGGCGGGTGCACCACGTACGAGGGCGTCGCCCGGTACGGGACGGCCGCGCCCGGCGTCATGATCGTGGTGTTGGCGTCCTCCGGCCAGTTGATCTCGTAGCCGCCGTGCCAGAGCGCGTACGCGTCCTTGGCGTAGTACGTCTCGTCGAAGATGATCGCGTGCGGCTGCCCCAGGTTCGTGAACCGCAGGAGGCCGGCGAAGACCGCCACCGCGACCGGACCCAGCCAGCCGGCCCAGCGGCAGAGGAAGAACCACAGGCCCTGCGGCAGCGAGACGCCCAGCCGCAGCAGCAGCGGCGACTGCGGCACGTCCCGGGGCGTCACCCGGGGGCCGTCCGGCATCGGCGGGGCCAGGCGCTCGGTGAGCGTCCCGGTGGGGCGGGCCGTGTAGCCGAACCGGGCCAGGCGCTCGCGCCAGCCGGCCGGCCCGTCCTGCGGTGGGCGGGGGGACGGCAGGCCGACGCCGCCGTACGCGGAGTGGTCCGTACCAGTGGGCGCCTGGGCCGCCGTGTCGCCGTTCATCCGCCACATCGTAGGGGCGCTCTTCGCACGCGTGTCCGCTCCCTCGGAAGCTGACCGAATCGTCACCAAAAACCCCGGGCGCCCGACAGCTGCGAGGATGGGGACCGTGACAGGAGTACTCGTTCTCGCAGGCACCCCCATCGGCGACGTCTCGGACGCCCCGCCCCGGCTCGTCGACGAACTGGCCACGGCGGACGTGATCGCGGCCGAGGACACCCGGCGGCTGCGCCGGCTCACCCAGGCACTCGGGGTGACCCCGGCGGGCCGGGTGGTCTCCTACTTCGAGGGGAACGAGGTCGGCCGCACCCCCGAACTGGTCGAGGCGCTGCTCGGCGGCGCCCGGGTGCTGCTGGTCACCGACGCCGGCATGCCCTCGGTCTCCGACCCCGGCTACCGGCTGGTCGCCGCCGCCGTGGCCGCCGACATCAAGGTCACCGCGGTGCCCGGGCCCTCGGCGGTGCTCACCGCCCTCGCGCTGTCCGGCCTGCCGGTGGACCGCTTCACCTTCGAGGGCTTCCTGCCGCGCAAGAGCGGCGACCGGGCCCGGCAGCTCGCCTCGATCGCCGCCGAACCGCGCACCATGGTCTTCTTCGAGGCGCCGCACCGGATCGCCGAGGCGCTGACCGCGATGGCCGGGGCGTTCGGGCCGGAGCGGCCGGCCGCCGTCTGCCGCGAGCTCACCAAGACCTACGAGGAGGTCAAGCGCGGGCCGATCGGTGAGCTGGCCGCCTGGGCGGCCGAGGGCGTCAGGGGCGAGATCACCGTCGTGGTCGCCGGCGCCCCGCCGGCCGCGCCCCAGGAGCTCACCCCGGCCGAGCTGGCCCGGCTGGTGGCCGTCCGCGAGGAGGCCGGGGAGCGCCGCAAGGAGGCCATCGCGGCCGTCGCGGTGGAGCTCTCGCTGCCCAAGCGGGAGGTCTTCGACGCGGTCGTGGCGGCGAAGCGGGAAGGCCTGGAAAGCGGCCTGGGAAAGGGGTGAATTCCGGGGGTTGCGTTGCTCACGGGGAGTCGTACCGTGGAGAGAAGGCCCCGGTAAACACCAGCTGAGCTGAAGTTTCGGCCGCGCTTCCCGGACCCTGCGAGGATTTTCGTATAGGTCTGACCAACGCGCATCCAAGTCTTCACAAGCCGGGCATCGGCCGGGGCGGTCCGGGCATTTCCTGGAAGGGAAAGACCCAGCCGGACGAGCGTCCGGCGGGCGCTGGGAGACGGCCATGAGCGATGTAGTCGGTACCCCCCGCAGTGGCAGCGCACTGAGCACCGCCGGTCTGGCCGGCCGGCCGCACACTCCCGTCGAGACCGTACGGGAGGCCTACTCCTTCGCGTGCCTGCGCTGCGGGTACGGCTGGGAGCAGGCGTACGACATCGAACACCACGTGGCCAACGACGGGCACGTCGTGTTCGAGTACCACGCCAACGGCGTCCGGGTGCCGTCCCCGCTGCTCAAGCCGACCTGCCCGGGCTGCGGCGGCCACACCGTGCGGATCATGCGCGAGGGCCGGGTCGCCTCCGCCGACCAGGCCTGGCAGCACGCCCCCGGCTACCCGGCGCACGCCGAGCCGGCCGGGGCGCCCGCGGCGGCCGAGCCCACCCGGCCGCGCGGACGCTGGGCCCGGTTCTGGTCGCGGCTGCTGGGCTGACACCGGGGCGACGGAACGGGGACCGCCCCCGGCCGGGAACAACTCGGTCGAGGGCGGTCCGCGTGCCCGACTAAGCTTTCCGACCATGGCGGCCACTGCAGACCACAGCACCACCGGGGCGAGCACCCCGGCGTACTACGTTTCCACCCCGATCTACTACGTCAACGATCGCCCGCACCTCGGCCACGCGTACACCACCGTGGCGGGCGACGTCCTCACCCGCTGGCACCGCCAGCGCGGCGAGAAGGTGTGGTACCTGACCGGCACCGACGAGCACGGTCAGAAGATCATGCGGACCGCCGAGGCGAACGGCGTCAGCCCGCAGGAGTGGTGCGACAAGCTGGTCGAGGAGGCCTGGAAGCCGCTCTGGCAGCACCTGGAGATCGCCAACGACGACTTCATCCGCACCACCGAGGAGCGGCACACCGCCCGGGTGCAGGAGTTCGTCCAGGACCTGTACGACAAGGGCGAGATCTACAAGGGCGGCTACTCCGGCCCGTACTGCGTCGGCTGCGAGGAGTTCAAGCTCCCCTCCGAGCTGCTCGACGGCGCCACCGGGGACGAGAAGCTCTGCTCCGTGCACAAGCGGCCCGTCGAGTGGCTGGAGGAGGAGAACTACTTCTTCCGCCTCTCCGCCTACGGCCCGCAGCTGCTGGAGTTCTACGCGGCGAACCCGGACTTCATCCAGCCCGCCTCGGCCCGCAACGAGGTGCTGCGCTTCGTCGAGCAGGACCTCAAGGACCTCTCGATCTCCCGCTCCACCTTCGACTGGGGCGTGCCGCTGCCCTGGGACGAGAAGCACGTCCTCTACGTGTGGGTCGACGCGCTGCAGAACTACATCACCGCGGCCGGCTACGGCAGCGACCCGGAGCGCTTCGCCGAGCTGTGGCCCGCCTCGGTCCACCTCGTCGGCAAGGACATCCTGCGGTTCCACGCCGTCATCTGGCCCGCCATGCTGATGGCCGCCGGGCTGCCGCTGCCCAAGCGGGTCGTCGCCAACGGCTGGCTGATGGTCGGCGGCGAGAAGATGTCCAAGTCCAACCTGACCGGCATCGCGCCCACCGACCTCACCTCGCACTTCGGCGTGGACGCGTACCGCTACTACTTCCTGCGGGCGATCCCGTTCGGCACCGACGGCTCGTTCTCCTGGGAGGACTTCACCGCCCGGTACACCTCCGAGCTGGCCAACGACTTCGGCAACCTGGCCTCCCGGGTCGCCGCGATGGTCGGCAAGTACTTCGACGGGGTGCTGCCCGCCGCCACCGCCGCGGGCGACGCCGAGCAGGCCGTCGCCGACGGGCTGACCAGGGCCGTCGAGACGGCCGACCGGAAGATCGGCGAGGAGCTGGACTTCGCCGGCGGCCTCGCGGCGATCTTCGAGTTCGTCAAGCAGGTCAACGGCTACCTCACCGAGCAGGAGCCCTGGAAGGTCGCCAAGGACGACTCGGCCGAGGGCCGGGCCCGCCTGGCCACCATCCTCTACACCGCCGCCGAGGCGCTGCGCGCCACCGCCGTGCTGCTCAACCCGGTGATGCCGACCACCGCCGAGAAGCTGTGGGTCTCGCTGGGCGCCGAGGCCGCCGGGCTGGGCGCGCTCTCCGCGCAGACCGTCGCCACCGTCGCCGACTGGGGCCGGCTGCCCGCCGGTGCCACCGTCACCAAGGGCGAGATCCTCTTCCCGCGCCTCGAAGAGAAGCCGACCGCCTGACATGGCCGCCAAGGACGACGCCCGGTCGACCCCGCCGCCGCTGCCGGAACCCCTGGCAGTGGCGGTGGCCGACTCGCACACCCACCTCGACATGCAGTCCGGCACCCCCGCCGAGGGCCTGGCGAAGGCCGCCTCGGTCGGGGTCACCACGGTGGTCCAGGTGGGCTGCGACGTGCCCGGCTCGCGCTGGGCCGCCGAACTGGCGGCGCAGTACGAGCAGGTGCACGCGGCCGTCGCCCTGCACCCGAACGAGGCGCCGCGGATCTTCCTCGGCGACGCGGACGGCTGGTCCGGCCAGCAGCGGAAGGCCGGCGGCGCCGCCGCGCTCGACGAGGCGCTCGCCGAGATCGACCGGCTCGCCGCACTGCCGCAGGTGGTGGCGGTCGGCGAGACCGGCCTGGACTACTTCCGCACCGGGCCGGAGGGCGTGGACATCCAGAAGGAGTCGTTCCGCCGCCACATCGAGATGGCCAAGCGGCACGGCAAGGCCCTGGTCATCCACGACCGGGACGCCCACGAGGACGTCATCGCCGTCCTGCTGGCGGAGGGCGCCCCGGAGCGGACCGTCTTCCACTGCTACTCCGGCGACGCGGCGATGGCGAAGACCTGCGCCGAGCACGGCTGGTACCTCTCCTTCGCCGGCCCGGTCACCTTCAAGGCCAACCAGCCGCTGCGCGACGCCCTGCTCGCCACCCCGCTGGACCGGGTCCTGGTCGAGACCGACGCCCCCTTCCTCACCCCGCACCCGTACCGCGGCCGCCCGAACGCCCCGTACCTGATCCCGGTCACGGTGCGCTCGATGGCCGCGACCCTGGGCCTGGCCGAGGACGAGCTGTCCACGGCCATCGCGGCGAACACCGCCCGGGCCTTCGGGTACTGACGCCGGGGCCCCGGGGCCCGAGCGCGCGGTCGGGGCCCCGTCCGGATCGGCGCGTGGTCGGGCCCCGTCCGGATCGGCGCGTCCGGACGGCGGCCCCGGCGCCCGTATCCTTGGCGCGTGAGCACCACCGACCCCACCTCTGACAGCCGCCCCCAGCCTCCGGCCGGGGGGACCCCCTTGCTGGGCAGTGCCGACATCCGGGAGCTGGCGGCCGCGTTCGGCGTGAAGCCGACCAAGCAGCGCGGGCAGAACTTCGTCATCGACGGCAACACCGTGCGGCGGATCGTCCGGGCCGCCGAGGTGACGGAGCAGGACGCGGTGGTGGAGGTCGGGCCCGGGCTCGGCTCGCTCACGCTGGCGCTGCTGGAGGTCGCGCGGCACGTGACCGCGGTCGAGATCGACCCGGTGCTGGCGCGGCACCTGCCGGACACCGTCGCCGCCCGGATGCCCGGCAAGGCGGACGCCTTCGACCTGGTGTTCAGCGACGCCATGGAGGTCACCGAGCTGCCCGGCCCGGCGCCCACCGCGCTCGTCGCCAACCTCCCGTACAACGTCGCGGTGCCCGTCCTGCTGCACATGCTGGCGACGTTCCCCAGCATCGAGCGGACCCTGGTGATGGTGCAGAGCGAGGTCGCCGACCGGCTCGCCGCCAAGCCGGGCAACAAGGTGTACGGCGTCCCGTCGGTCAAGGCCAACTGGTACGCCGAGGTGAAGCGGGCCGGCGCCATCGGGCGGAACGTGTTCTGGCCCGCCCCCAACGTCGACTCCGGGCTGGTCTCGCTGATCCGCCGCGAGCCGCCGAAGACCAGCGCCAGCCGCGAGGAGGTGTTCGCGGTGGTCGACGCCGCGTTCGCCCAGCGGCGCAAGACCCTGCGCGCCGCGCTGGCCGGCTGGGCGGGCTCCGCCGCCGGGGCCGAGCAGGCGCTCGCGGCGGCCGGCATCGACCACAGGCTGCGCGGCGAGATGCTGACGGTGGAGCAGTTCGCCGCGATCGCCGAGCACAAGCCCTCCCAGGCCGAGGGGGCCGAGGGGGCCGGTCAGCGGACCGGCCGGGCCGGGGCCGCCGAGCGCAAGCCGGTCCGGTCCGCGGCTGCCGAGCCCGGGGCCACCGAGCAGGCCGAGCCCGCTGAGCAGGCGCCCGCGTCCGCCGAGCAGACGACCGAGGACAGCGAGTGATCACCGTACGGGTACCGGCCAAGGTCAACGTCCAGCTGGGGGTCGGCGGGCTGCGCGCCGACGGCTTCCACGACCTGGCCAACGTCTTCTTCGCCGTCGCCCTCGGGGACGAGGTCACCGCCACCGCGGCCGAGGGCGTGACGCTGAGCTGCTCCGGGCCGGACGCCGCCGCCGTCCCGCTGGACGACAGCAACCTCGCCGCCCGCGCCGCCCGGCTGCTCGCCGCCCACCACGGCATCGC
Organism: Kitasatospora sp. MY 5-36; assembly: GCF_001182915.1. Lineage (NCBI taxonomy): Bacteria > Bacillati > Actinomycetota > Actinomycetes > Kitasatosporales > Streptomycetaceae > Kitasatospora > Kitasatospora sp. MY 5-36. The sequence continues at coordinate 519 of NZ_LFVW01000433.1, read as the reverse complement.
CGACCCGGGCGTGCACCTGCACATCGCCAAGGCCATCCCGGTGGCCGGCGGCATGGCCGGCGGCAGCGCCGACGGCGCTGCCGCGCTGGTCGCCTGCGACGCCCTCTGGCAGCTGGGCACCCCGCTCCCCGTGCTGCTGGAGCTGGCCGCCGAACTCGGCTCCGACGTGCCGTTCGCCCTGGTCGGCGGCGTCGCCCTCGGCCGCGGCCGCGGCGAGATCCTGGAGCCGCTGGCCGTCGAGGGCACCTTCCACTGGGTCTTCGCGGTCGCCGAGGGCGGCCTGTCCACCCCCGCCGTGTTCCGCGAGTGCGACCGGCTGCGCGAGGAGGCCGGCACCGGCTCCAGCGACACCGACGTCCCCACCCCGGACGCCGACCCGGCGCTGCTCGCCGCCCTCGCCGAGGGCGACCCGGTCGCCCTGGCCGCCGCCCTCGCCAACGACCTCCAGCCCGCCGCGCTCTCGCTGCGCCCCGCGCTCGCCGCCACCCTGCGGGCCGGCACCGAGGCGGGCGCGCTCGG
>NZ_LFVW01000432.1:0-9956 GCF_001182915.1 Kitasatospora sp. MY 5-36 | reverse complement strand
TGGCCGCCGTCCGTAGCGCCGACGCCGCGCTGACCGGGCTGGCCGCCCGCTCGGCCGCCACCACGGCGCTCGGCACCGGGCTGATCGCCCTGCTCACCGGGCTGACCGTGACCGCCGCGGCCGCCGTCGGCGTCCAAGGGGTGCGCGACGGGGTGCTGGCGCCGGTCTGCCTGGCCGTGGTGGTGCTGACCCCGCTGGCCGTCTTCGAGGCCGTCACCGGGATGCCGCTCGCCGTCCAGGCCCGCCAGCGCAGCCGCGCCGCGCGGGCCCGGCTGGACGAGGTGCTCTCCGCCGAACCCCCGGTCGCCGAGCCCGCCGAACCGGTGGCACTGCCCGAGCGGCCGCTGCCCGTCGCGGTGCGCGGGCTGACCGTACGGCACCCCGGGCAGACGGCGGACGCGCTCGCGGGGGTGGACCTCGACCTCGCGGCCGGCCGCCGGATCGCCGTGGTCGGCCCGTCCGGCTCCGGCAAGACCACCCTCGCCCAGGCGCTGCTGCGCTTCCTGGAGCCGAGCGCCGGGACGGTGCGGTTCGCCGACGGCCGCCCCGAGGCCGTGGACAGCCGCGCGCTGGCGGGCGAGTCCGTCCGCCGGGTGATCGGGCTCTGCGCCCAGGACGCCCACGTCTTCGACAGCTCGCTGCGGGAGAACCTGCGGCTGGCCCGGCCGGCGGCGGGGGAGGAGGAGCTGCGCGCCGCGCTGGCCGCCGCCCGGCTGCTGGAGTGGACCGAGGGCCTGCCGGACGGCCTGGACACCATGGTCGGCGAGCACGGCGCCCGGCTCTCCGGCGGCCAGCGCCGGCGGCTGGCGCTCGCCCGGGCGCTGCTCGCGGACTTCCCCGTGCTGGTCCTGGACGAGCCCGCCGAGCACCTCGACCTGCCCACCGCCGACGCCCTCACCGCCGACCTGCTGGCCGCCACCGCGGGCCGCACCACCGTGCTGATCACCCACCGGCTGGCCGGGCTGGACGACACCACGGTGGACGAGGTGCTGGTGCTGGACGGCGGACGGGTGGCCGAGCGGGGCCGCTGGTCGGAGCTGGTCGCCGACCCGGACGGGCGGCTGCACGCGATGTGGCGGCGGGAGCGGGAGGCGGACGGGCTGCTGGAGCCGGTTCCGGCCGCCGCCGGCCGGGCCGTCACCCGTTAGTCGCGCCGTCCTTCGGCTGAAAAGCGTACAAACGTAGGCTTTCTTCATGGACCCCACGCCGGACCTCCCGCCCGACCCCGCTCCGGGCCTCCCGTCGGACCCCGTTCCGGGCCTTCCGTCGGACCCCGCTCCGGGCCTCCCGTCGGACCTCCCCGGGGCCGCCGCCGAGCAGACGCCCCACCAGGTGCCGGAGATCGCCTCGCTCGGGCTGGACACCCTGGTCACCGAGGTCGCCGAGCGCCTGCAGTCGGCCGCCGCGGTCACCGACCGGATGCAGCGGCTGCTGGAGGCGGTGGTCTCGATCGGGGCCGGGCTGGACCTGCACGCCACCCTGCACCGGATCGCCGTGGGCGCCGCCGAACTGGTCGACGCCCGCTACGCGGCGCTCGGCGTGATCGCCCCCGGCGGCACCGGCCTGGCCGACTTCATCCACGTCGGGGTCGACGACGAGACCGCCGCCGAGATCGGCGAACTGCCCGCCGGCCGGGGCATCCTCGGCGCGCTCATCGACCGCCCCGAGCCGCTGCGGCTGGCCGACCTCCGCACCGACCCGCGCTCCTCCGGCTTCCCGCCGCACCACCCCTGCATGAGGACCTTCCTGGGCGTGCCGATCCGGGTCCGCGCGGAGGTGTTCGGCAACCTCTACCTCACCGAGAAGAAGGGCGGCGGCGCCTTCACCCCCGAGGACGAGCAGGTGGTGCACGCGCTCGCCGCGGCGGCCGGCGTGGCCATCGAGAACTCCCGGCTGTACGAGGAGGGCCGCCGCCGCGAACGCTGGATCGCCGGCGCCGCCGCCGTCGCCACCGCCCTGCTCTCCGCCGAGCAGGCCGAGAGCGCGCTGACCGTCGCCGCCGAGCAGGTACGGGAGCTGGCGGACGCCGCGCTCGGCATGATCCTGCTGCCGACCGGCCCGGAGGGCGGCGGCGAGGGCGACGGGCAGATGCGGGTCGCGCACGCCTCCGGCGAACTGGCCGAGTACGTCCGCGGCGAACTGCTGCCCAGGGAGAGCTTCGCGGCGCGGCTGCTCGCGGGGGAGAGCGTCTACCTGGACGACATGTCCAGCGACCCGACCGTGGTGATCCGGCTCGCCCGCCGCTTCGGCCCGTCCATGGCCGTGCCGATGGTCGCCGCCGGGCGGGTGCTCGGCGGGCTCTGCGTCTGGCGCCCGCACGGCGCGGTGCCGTTCACCGACAGCGAGAAGCAGCTCGCCGAGACCTTCGCCTCGCAGGCCGCGCTGGCCCTGCGGCTCGCCGAGGGCCAGCGCGACCAGCAGCGGCTGGCCGTCTTCCAGGACCGCGACCGGATCGCCCGCGACCTGCACGACCTGGTGATCCAACGGCTGTTCGCCACCGGGATGATGCTGGAGAGCGCCGCCCGGCGGGCCGTCGTCCCCGAGGTCAGGGTCGGCATCGGCAAGGCGGTGGACGAGCTGGACGCCACCATCCAGGAGGTCCGCACCACCATCTACGCCCTCCAGCACGACGACCACGGCGACGCGCCGGACACCCTGCGCACCCGGGTGCTGCGGGAGGCCAGCCAGGCCGCGGCCGCGCTCGGCTTCAAGCCCTCGGTGAGCTTCGTCGGGCCGGTGGAGAGCCTGGTCGGGGAGAAGACCGGCCGTCAACTGCTCGCCGCCCTGCGCGAGATGCTCTCCAACACGGCCCGGCACGCGCGCGCCTCCCGGGTCGGTGTGGAGATCGACGCGACCACCCACCTGGGCGAGGACGGCCGCCCGGTGGGCGGCGACCCGGACTCGCTGGACCGGGGCGGCCGGCCCGGCGTGCTGCTCACCGTGACCGACGACGGGGTGGGCATCCCGGCCGGCGGCCGGCGCAGCGGCCTGCTCAACCTCACCCGGCGCGCCGAGGCGCTCGGCGGCGACGCCTGGCACGAGAGCGGGCCGTACCGCAAGGGCACGATGGTGCGCTGGACGGCCCGGCTCTGAGGGTTCCGACCGGGACTACCACCAAGAACCGGTGAAAGTTAAACGAGAGAGAACTTCCCGACCAACAGCGCAAGTTGTGAACGTTCTGGGCTTTCGGGGGCTCCGTGTGCACACATAGCTTTGCTCCGCTCGGAGGGGAAACCGGAGGGCAACCGGACGGAGGGGGCAGTGAACGCTGCCGGCCGCGGTCACACCGCAGCAGGGGCAAGTCGAGGGGGTTTCCGCGCCGAACGGGCAGCGGACGGGCGCTACCGCTGGCAACTGAAGGCGTCCAACGGCCGGGTGGTCGCGATCACCCCGGCCGCGTTCGAGACGGCGGGCGAGGCCGAGCGGGGCTTCGACGGCCTGCGCGCCGCGGCGCCCGGGCTCACCGCGCGCATCACCCACGTACGGGAGGGCATCGGCTGGATCTGGGTCGTCCCGGGCTCGCGCGCCCTCCCCGAGGTGCGCTCCAGCCGCGCGTACGAGCGGTACGCGACCTGCCAGAACGCCTTCCGGCGGTTCGTGGTGCTGCTCTCCAAGCAGCCTCCGCACGAACTCCCGGAGCCCGCCGTACCGTTGAGACGCACCGATGGCCGCTGAGCGACGCGGCCCGCGACTGCTGATCGTGCCGGCGGCCGACCGCTGCCTCGGCTGGGCACTGCGGGCCGCCAACGGGAGGCCGCTCGGGGTCGGCGTACGGACGTACCGCAGCGAGGACGAACTCGCCGAGGCCGTCCGGGTGCTGCTGATCGAACGGGCCGCGCTGCGGTGCTCGGTCGGGCAGTCCGAAGGACGTCAGTGGGTCTGGGCCGCCTACCTGCCGGTGCGCAGCACCCGGCCGGGGGCGGCCGACGCCGTCCCGGTCGCCCGCAGCGCCCGGGGGTACCTGCGGCGGGACCAGTGCCAGGCGGGGATCGAGGGGTTCCTGGCCGGACTGCAGTGGGTGGGGCAGGAGTTGCGGCGATCGGGGCGGGACGGCCGCCGGCCGCTGTAGGAGACCGTGTGCATGGCGGTCCGTCGAACGCGACGGACCGCCATGTCGGCATGTCCGGAGGCGTGTCCGGGGCGTATCCCGGGCGTATCCCGGGCGTATCCGGGGGCGCGTCCGGAGGCGGCGGTTCCGTCCACGGCCCCCGTCCGTGCAGTTCCGGTGAAGGGCAGGTTTCCGGCAACACCCCGAGCAGCTTCCTGGAGAAGAACGTCGACCGGGTTCGGAGGGCCGGTAGTGCCCCTGTCACGTGCACGCTGACCAGTGGCTAAACCTCGTCGAACCGATGAGTCGACATTCCCCGGCCGGACCCGGCCTCCCTTCCGGCGGAACCTCCCCGCCGGACAGGATCGGCACTGCCGGCGAGGCCGCAGCGGACGCGGCCACACGGCCCCGAACTCCCGAACGGAGTACGGGTTTCACGCGATGTACGTCTCTCCCCCGGAGGAAGAGGAACATGCGTAAGACCGCTGCCAAGCTGCTCACCGTCGCCGCCCTGGCGACCTCCATCGCGACCGTCGCCGGCGGCACCGCCGTCGCCGACCCGGCCGCCGGCGTGACGCCGCGCGCCATCGACTTCGTGGGCACCGGCTCCGACACCACCCAGGCCGTCGTGAACCAGCTCGCCGCCGACTACAACGCGTCGCTGACCGACCCGAACGCCCCCCGCGTCTACAGCTGGGACGCGACCCCCACCGGCACCACCATCACCCCCAAGGCCGGTTCCGCCGCGATCGCCCGCCCGAACGGCTCCGGCGCCGGCATCAAGGCGCTGGCCACCTACACCAACACCACGGTGGACTTCGCCCGCTCCTCGCGCGGCCCGCAGTCGAGCGACCCGAGCAGCGACTACTTCGTCAGCCTGGCGAAGGACGCCGTCGCCTGGGCCGCCCCGGCCACCGGCAACGCCCCGGCGAACCTGACCACCGGGAACCTGAAGGACATCTTCACCTGTGCGGTGACCAACTGGCACGACATCGACGCGTCGCTGCCGAACGCCACCATCAAGCCCTTCCTGCCGCAGACCGACTCCGGCACCCGCTCCTACTTCCTGACCACCATCGGTGGCGGCGTCGCGGTCACCCCCGGTGGCTGCGTCACCAGCGGCACCCAGGAGAACCAGGGCAGCGACTCGGTCCTGGCCGACCCCAACGCGCTGGTCCCCTACTCCGTGGCCCACTACATCGGCCAGGTCTACTACGGCCAGGGCAGCGGCACCGACGTCCAGGGCCCGCTGACCATCCGCAACGTCAACGGTGTCCTGCCGGTGGACACCACGGCCAAGACGATCAGCGCCGCCTTCGCGGCCACCCCGTACTCCCGCGTGGTCTACAACGTCTTCCGTGACACCGAGTGGAACTCGAACGCCACCCTGCGCGCCATCTTCGGCAAGGGCGGCTGGCTCTGCAACAACGGCGCCAACGACCTCAAGAGCTACGGCTTCCTGCCGCTGTCCGCCTTCGCCTGCGGCGCCGTCACCCACTCCTGATCCACCCCGCACCACACCGGCGGCCGCGGGGCCTCGCCCCGCGGCCGCCGGGCCACCCTCACCACGACCGGACGCCGGAGGCGGGCCGATGCGCAGGGCCATGACCATGCTGGGCGGTGCCGCCGCGATCGCCGTCCTGGCGACGACCACCGTCGGCGGTACCGCGCTCGCCGACCCGGCGGCCGGTGTCACACCGCGTGCCGTCGACGTCGTGGGTGTCGGCGACGGGACGACCCAGATCCTGATGAACCGGATCGCGAGCGGCTACAACGCCTCGCTGACGGATCCGGCGACGCCGAGGCTGTACAGCTGGGACACGCGCCCGAGCGGGACCATCACCACCAAGTCGGGTGCCACGACGATCGCCCGGCCCGCGGACCAGCACGCCGGCATGGTCGCGCTGAACGGCCGCACCGGCACCACCGTGGACTTCGCCCGCGCGTCACGCGGCCCGCAGCAGGACGACCTCTCGACGGACGACTTCGTGGCCATCGCCTGGGACGCCGTCGCCTGGGCCGCCCCGGCCACCGGAAACGCCCCGGCGAACCTGAGCACCGGGAACCTGAAGGACATCTACACCTGCGCGGTCACCACCTGGAACCAGATCGACCCGGCGCTGCCGAACGCCACCATCAAGGCCTACCTTCCCCCGCCCGGGACAGGTCTGAGGGCGCACTTCCTGCTCACGATCGGTCGCGGCTACGCGGTCACCCCCGGTGCCTGCGTCACCAGCGGCATCCGGGAGAACCAGGGCAGCGACCCGGTCCTGGCCGACCCCAACGCGTTGATCCCCTACTCGACGGGCTACTACATCGGCCAGGCGTACCAGGGGCAGGGCGGTGGTGAGGACGTGCCGGGTGCCCTGACCCTGAGGTCCGTCGACGGCATCGCGCCCATCGACCCGCAGACCAGGACGATCTCGGCCTCCGCCGTCACGGCGCCGTACGGGGTCGTGCTGTCGAACGTCCTGCGCGACGCGGAGCTGTACGCCGACAACACCCGTGGTGCCGCGCTGCGCGGCATCTTCGGCCGCGGCGGCTGGATCTGCCGCAACGGCGCGGACGCCATCAGGAAGTCCGGCTTCGTCCCGCTGCCCCAGATCGCCTGCGGCTCCGTCACCCATTCCTGAGCCCCGCCGAACCGCACCACCCGCACATCACCTCTCCCTCTCCCAAGGAGTCCAGCATGTCCCGCATCAGCGCCCGCCTGGCCGCTACCGGTGCCGCCGTCGTCCTCTCCCTGACCGCCGTGAGCGGCGTCGCCGCCGCCGACACGGCCACCACCCCGGCCGCCGGCCAGGCCGTGATCACCACCGACGTCAACTTCCTGACGAACGCCGCGCTCAACGGCATCGTGATCATCCCGCTCCAGCCCGCGGACCCGGCGTACGACCAGACGGCGGGCCTCACCGTGACGCTTCCGGTGACCGGCGGCGCCGCGAACATCCCGAACTTCTACGGCGACGTGCAGTTCGGTGGCGGCCTGCTCTTCCTGAACCTCAAGACCGGCAAGAGCGTGGCCTTCAAGCAGCTCGACTTCTCGGTCGACAACGGCTACTTCACCGCCGTTCCGAACGGCTCGACCACGCCGGTCCCGCTGCTCGACCCGTCCGGCGACAACGTGATCACCCGCAGCGGCCTCACCCAGAACCTGACCTCCTCCAGCTTCGAGGTGGACGCGGCCGGCGCGCAGTACCTCGACACCAAGCTGGGCACCGGCTACTTCACCGCCGGCCAGAAGATCGGCAAGCTCGCGCTGTCCTACACCCCGGCGCACTGAACCACCCGGTACCGCTCACCCGGTACTGAACCGCAGGTCGGCGGGCCCGCGCTTCGGCGCGGGCCCTTCGCTTGCGGAGTTCCCAACTCCGGTACGGAGTCGTCGCGTTGTGGTCTCGTACATCTGGTCGACCGGATCCCGCCATGTCCGGCTGGCCGAATAGTACGCACGGAACCGTCCGTCCCCAGCGCGATCGACGCCCTCGTGCCGCCTCCCCCGGCGGCCCGCATCTCCCGGAGGCCTCGCCATGAGAAACCGCGTACCCGACCCGAGAGGCCCAGGGAGGTGGCGCCGTCGACTACCGGCCCTGGTCCTCGCCAAGGCCGTGGTGGCGGCGCTCGCCGTCATTCCGATCGGGTTGGGCGCGGCGCCACAGGCGCACGCCGACTCGGCGGTGACCGTCCCGGGCCCGAAGGTCTGGATTCCGTCCGCCAAGAAGTACGGCACCGAGGGCAGCGTGACCGTCTCCCAGACGGCGAACCTGACCAACCAGGTCCTCCAGGTCTCCTGGAGCGGCTTCACCCCGACGGTCTACCTGGGCACCAACGATCCCGCACCGACGGCACAGTCGCTGTCGACCCACATCCTCTACGCGGTGCGGATCTACCAGTGCCGGGGCACCGACCCGGCGGTGACGGACTGTTACGGCAGCACCCTCTACGGCGGCGACCGGACGAAGGGCTTCGAGCAGCCGCCCCGGCCGACGCGCACGGAGGTGCCGGAGTGGCCCACCAACCAGGTGATCGCCGCCACCGGCCCGGACGGCTCGGGCAGCGCCTCGATCGAGGTGTGGAGCGCGAAGGAGAGCTCCACGCTCGGCTGTGACGCGACCCACCCCTGTTCCCTGGTGGTCGAGCCGAACTACGGCGGCGACCCGCTGGACCTCTTCCAGGTCCTCGACGGCAAGGCCGACTGCGAGTTCCACGACCTGGACGCCGACCCGGACGGCTACACCGCCGCCGACGGGATCATGACCCCCGGCAACCAGAACTGGAAGACGGGCAACCGGACCAGTGAGCAGTGCGCCTGGCAGCACCGGACGGTGGTCCCGCTGTCCTTCGCGCCCACGGCGGACTCCTGCACGGTGAGCAACCAGGCCTTCGGTGCCGCCGGTCTGGAGATGGCCAACCGGGCCATGCAGCAGTGGCGGGCCGGCCTGTGCCTGGGCGACTCGCCGATGACCGTGGGCTACGTCCCCTCCGGTGGTGAGCCGCAGGCCCGTGCCGCGTTCCTGGGGGGCAGCAGCAGCACGGAGGTCGCGCTGACGGCGCGGCCCGACCGCTCGCCGCCCACCCGTCCGTACGTCTACGCCCCGCTCGCGACGACCGGCATCTCGGTCACGTACCTGATCGACGACCCGAAGACCGGTCGGCAGATCCGCGACATGAAGCTGAACGCCCGGCTGGTCGCCAAGCTGCTCACCCAGTCCTACGCCTCGCCGGGCATGAGCATCCCCTCCGTGGCCGGCAACTCGACCTGCCTCTACACCGACCCCGAGTTCAAGCAGCTGAACCCGGAGACGGCGGCCAACGGGATCCACTGGCCGACGAGCTGCGGCGGCACCCTGACGGTCTACCCCGGTGTTCCCGGTGGCACCACCGACTTCACCTACCAGCTGACCTCGTGGCTCGCCGCCGATCCGGACGCGAGCCGCTTCCTCGACGGTGAGCCGGACCCGTGGGGCATGCGCGTCGACAGCTTCTACCTGAAGCCGAAGTTCGCCGGCTACCCGGCGGAGGCGTTCCAGGTCCAGGACTACTCCGGGCCCGCGCAGGGCAGCGCGGGAGTCGACTTCAAGCACTGGAAGCAGTACGAGTGGAACCCCTCGCTCGACGGTCTCGGGCGGGTGGCGCGCAACCTGATGCAGTACCAGCCGAACTGCCAGCAGCCGAACAGCGAGTCCGACGGCAGCCACAAGCCCTGTTTCACGCAGATCCCCGGCGTGCGCTCGCTGCTCGCCATCATGGACACCGCCCAGGCCAAGGCGTTCTCGCTCCCCGAGGCCTCGCTGCTCAACCCGGCCGGCTCCTTCGTGTCGCCCGGCACGGCCGGCTTCCAGGCCGCCGTCGGCGACATGCCGACCGACGCCGCCACCGGGGTCCAGCAGCTGCCCTACGGCACGCCGGACACCGCGTTCTCGCGTGACCAGCGGGCGTACCCGCTGACCGCGGTGCAGTACGCGATGGTGCCGACCGGCGGCGTGCCCGCCGAGAAGGCCGCGTCGATCTCGCAGTTCCTCAAGACCGTGACCACCGACGGCCAGACCTACGGCCTCGCGCCGGGGCAGCTCGCCCAGGGCTACCTCGCGCTGACCGGCGCCCAGCGGCAGCAGGCCCAGGAGGCCGTGCAGCACGTCGCGGCCCAGGACGGCAAGCTGCCCGGCAACCAGACCGCCCCTCCGCCCGGCGGCGAGCCGGGCACCCCGGAGAGCGGCAACGGTTCCTCCGGCTCCGGCGGCACGGGCGACGGCACCACCCCGGTGAGCAGCTCCGGCACCGGCGGCACCACCGCCGACGGCAACTCCGGCGGCACCGGCTTCGGCTCCTCCGACGGCCTGTCCGGCGGCGGCCTCTCCGGCACCGGCTCCACCGGGACCGGCACGGCCGGCGGTGCCGCGGCTCCCGG
>NZ_LFVW01000431.1:0-10053 GCF_001182915.1 Kitasatospora sp. MY 5-36 | reverse complement strand
CGCAGCCGGGCGCCGACCGCCCCGCGCCGCTCGGCCTCGTAGCCGTCCAGCAGGGAGCCGCCGGGCTGCGGGCCGCCGGAGTGGAGGTGCCAGGCGAGGGCGAGCCGCCAGGCGAGGTTGTCGGCGTCGCGCAGCCCGTCCGCGAGGTTCTGCATGCCGAGCGCGCCGTGCAGGTGGGCGGCGTCGCCGGCCAGGAAGCAGCGGCCACTGCGGAAGCGGGCGGCGAGCCGCTGCTGGGCGGTGTGGTCGGCGGCGGCCAGCAGTTCGAAGCGGGGCAGTTCGCCGCACCAGCCGGTGAGGGTGGAGGTGACCCGGGTGAGCAGGGTGTCGCCGGTGACGATGCCGGGCCAGGTGGCGTGCGGGTCGACGGTCTCGGTGGCGGCGGGGCGGCCGGGGGGCAGCCGCCAGTCGAGCCGCCAGACGCCGTCCGGCAGCGGACGGGCGGAGGCCTCGCGGTCGCCCCGCCACGGGGGCTCGCGGTGCAGCCGGGCGCCGTCGAAGGGCAGGTCGACCCGGACGGTGGCGATGGCGTTGCGGTCGACCGCCGGGCGGCCGGGGAAGCGGATCTTCAGGAGCTTGCGGACGGTGGATCTGGCGCCGTCGCAGCCGACCAGGTGGCTGCCGCGCCACCAGGTGGTGGAGCCGTCCTGGGTGCCCGTGGTGCGGAGGCTGACGCCGTCCCGGTCCTGTTCGAGCTCGACGACCCGGTTGAGCGGGACCAGCCTGATCAGCGGGGTGCCGGTCAGGGCGTCGCGCAGCCCGCGCTGGAGGCGGTGCTGGGGCAGGTGGTAGGTGGGCGAGTCGGTGAGGTCGATCCGCAGCACCTCCTGGCGGCGGCGCCAGACGGCGAAGGAGTCCCACAGCGCGGAGTCCGAGACGGCCCGCGGGTAGCCGATCCGGGTCAGGAAGGCGGCGGTGTCGGCGCCGAGGACGAGGCTGCGCGGGCCTTCCGGGCAGAGGCCGGAGCCCTCGTCCAGGACGATGGTGGGGACCTCGTGCCGGGCCAGGGCGAGGGCCAGGGCCAGACCGACCGGTCCGGCCCCGACCACGATCACCGGGTCCATGAGGGAACCTCCGGGCACGAACCGGCCGATCGGCCGGCGTCAGTTACCGCTGCCGCATATGCCGCGTGGATGCTCCCGGGAGGTGTCACGAACAGCAATGCAACAGTTCGCCTGCGTGTCCGTCAAGCAGAAGCTGAAGTGCGCCGGTTCGCGCCGCGACGGCCGCGTGCTTCGATCCAGCGTGCGAGCGCGGTCAACAGGAGGCACATCGCGATGTAGATCGGTCCGATCACCAGCACCACGGGGATGTAGGGGAAGCCCGCGGCGTTCATCGGCTGGCTGGCGATCTTCTTGCCGATGAACAGCAGCTCCTGGTAGGTGATGATCAGACCGAGCGAGGTGTCCTTGAGGGTGACGACCAGCTGGCCGATCATCGAGGGCAGCATCGAACGGACGGCCTGCGGCACCAGGATCGACGTCATCACCTGGGTCTTGCGCATACCGAGCCCGTACGCCGCCTCGCCCTGGCCGCGCGGGACGGCGTTGACGCCGCTGCGGATGATCTCGGCCTGGACCGCCCCGTTGTAGAGGGTGAGGCCGAGCACCAGCGCCCACATCGACTCCTTGGCGAAGAAGGCGTAGTAGAGCCCGACGATCAGGATCAGCAGCGGCATCGCCCGGAAGAACTGGGTGAAGGCCGTGCAGAACCAGCGGACCGGCTTGTGGTCGGAGAGCTGACCGGCCGCCAGCAGGGCGCCCAGGGCGAGCGAGAAGACCGCCGCCAGCCCGAAGGCCTTCAGGGTGGCCAGCAGGCCGTCCAGGATCATCTGCTGGACGAAGTTGTACTGGAACGGGTCCCACAGGTCGGGGTCGAACTGGCCGTTGTCGTTCAGCGCGGTGAAGACGTACCAGAGGAGACCGGCGATGCCGAGCACCGAGAGGATGCCGAACGCGCGGTACCGGGTGCGGGCCTTCGGGCCGGGGGCGTCGTAGAGGACGCTGGCCGAAGCCTGGCGGTTCAGAACACTCATCGGGCCACCGCCAGTCGGGATTCCAGGAAGCGGAAGAACGTGGCGATCGTCGCGCTGATCAGCAGGTAGGCGCAGGCCACCCAGAAGAAGATGGCGAAGATCGAGAAGCCGCGCTCGGAGAAGGTCTGCTGGGCGCTGTACAGCTCGGAGACGCTGAACGCGCCGGCGATCGCCGAGTTCCTGGGCAGGGCGATGAACACGCTGCTCATCGGGCCCAGGACGGTCCGGGCGGCCTGCGGCAGGACGACCAGGGTGAGGGTCTGGCCGAAGGACATGCCCAGGCTGCGGGCGGCCTCCGCCTGGCCGAGCGGCACGGTGTTGATGCCGGAGCGGATCACCTCGCAGACGAACGAGGCGGTGTACCCGCCGAGCGCCAGCACCGCGAACACCAGGTGGCTGAAGTGCACGCCCAGCGGCGGCAGGCCGAAGGTGACGGCGAAGAACAGCAGGGTCAGCGGGGTGTTGCGGAAGAGCGTGACCCAGGCGGTGCCGAAGGCGCGCAGGACCGGCACCGGGGAGACCCGGAAGGCCGCCAGCAGGGTGCCCAGCAGCAGGGCGAGCAGAGCGCTGAGCGCGCTCACCTCGATCGTCTGTAGGAAGCCGTCGCGGAACAACGCGAAGTTGTCGTCCTCGAACAGGAACCCCATCCGGCGGCCCTCCTCTCAGTTCATGGTCGGGAAGTCGACGTACGGCGGGCGGGTCAGTAGCGCTCGAGGGCCGGGACGTCCGGCGCGGCGGAGCCGGAGGCGCCCAGGGTCGCGTCGTAGGCCTTCTTCCAGTCGCCGTTGTCCTCGTGGGCCTTGAGGGCGTCGCTGATGGCGTCGCGCAGCGCCTTGTCGTCCTTGTTGAGGCCGACGCCGTAGTTCTCCTTGGTGAACGGCTTGCCGACCACCTTGAGCTTGGGGGCGTACTTGGAGGCGTAGCCCTTGAGGATCGCGTCGTCGGTGGTGACCGCGTCGACCTCGCCGGACATCAGCTTCTCGACGCAGGCCGAGTAGGTGTCGAACTGCGTGACCTTCGGGTTGTACTGCTGGATGTTCTTGATCGAGGTCGAGCCGGTGGCGGTGCAGACGTTCTTGCCGCCGGTGCTCTCCGCGCCGGTGATCGAGGTGTTGTCGGCCTTCACCAGCAGGTCCTGGCCGGCGATGTAGTACGGGCCGGCGAAGGAGACGCTCTTCTTGCGCTCGTCGTTGATGCTGTAGGTGCCGACGTAGAAGTCGATCTGGCCCTTGGCGATGGCCGGCTCGCGCTGCGAGGAGACCAGGGTCTGCCACTTGATCTGCTGCGGGGTGAAGCCGAGGTCGGCGGCGATCATCTTGGCGATCTCGATGTCGAAGCCGCTGCGGTCGCCGCTGGCGACGTCCTCCCAGCCGAGGTTCGGCTGGTCGGCCTTGGCGCCGATGATCAGCTGGCCACGCTTCCTGGCTTCGGCGAGGACCGCGGAGTCGACCTTGACGTCGGTCTTGACCGTGTAGGTCGGCAGCGCCGGGGCGGCGCTGCCGCCGCTGCTCGCGGCGGTGGTGCCGGGGGTGCCGTCCTTGCCGCAGGCGGCGGTGGCGGTGAGCGCGACGGCACAGAGCGCGACGGCGAGGGTGCGGGACGTCCTCATGAGGGTTCTCCTGGGGGTGGGCCGCGGTGTCAACCGGGCTCTGGCGTCTGGAAGGCGTTGCACGGCGGGACCGGCCGGCACCGGTGAGGATGCCGGGGGGCGGCCCCGCTGGTCTCGAAGCGTCAGTGGTGGAGGATCTTCGAGAGGAAGTCCTTGGCGCGGTCGGAGCGCGGTGCGGTGAAGAAGGCGTCCGGGGTGTTCTGCTCGACGATCTTCCCGTCGGCCATGAACAGCACCCGGTTGGCGGCGGAGCGCGCGAAGCCCATCTCGTGGGTGACCACGACCATCGTCATGCCGTCCGCGGCCAGTTGGCGCATGACCTCCAGCACCTCGTTGACCATCTCCGGGTCCAGCGCCGAGGTGGGCTCGTCGAAGAGCATCACCTTGGGCTTCATCGCCAGCGCCCGGGCGATCGCCACGCGCTGCTGCTGGCCGCCGGAGAGCTGGGCCGGGAACTTGTCCGCCTGCGCGCCGACGCCGACCCGCTCCAGCAGCTCCCGGGCGGTCTTCTCAGCCTGCGGGCGGGGCACCTTGCGCACCTTCACCTGGCCGATGACCACGTTCTCCAGCACGGTCTTGTGCGCGAACAGGTTGAAGCTCTGGAACACCATGCCGACCTCGGCGCGCAGCCGGGCCAGCTCCTTGCCCTCGTCGGGCAGCGGCCGGCCGTCGATGGTGATCGTGCCGGAGTCGATCGTCTCCAGCCGGTTGATCGTCCGGCAGAGCGTCGACTTGCCCGAACCGGACGGGCCGATCAGTACGACCACCTCGCCCTGGGCGATCCTGAGGTCGATGTCCTGCAGCACGTGCAGCGCGCCGTAGTGCTTGTTGACCTTGCTCAGCACGACCAGGGGGGCGGCTGCGGTGGTTGAGTCCTCGACCGGGCTCTCGGTCATCGCGCCTGCTCCCTCTGTCGTCGAATAACGCCTGCCCGAGAAGTCTCAACTCCCTTGGGAGGCAGTGGTGGTGCGAATCCGGGGGCCGCGGCCGGCGGAGCCGCAGCCCCCGGTGGGCCGACCTTAGGAGCCGTGACCGTTCGCCGTCAGCCGATCTGAGCGGAACTTGAGGATCACGAAACGGCCACGCGTCGCCCACGCGCTGTTCGCGCGGGCGCCGACGGGGCATGTCACAGCGGGAATCCGCTCCGGTGCTCCCCGTCCCCCACGGGCCCGGTGCGCGGTCGAACCTGGCGTCGGGCCGTTCACTGGCTCATACTGCGCAGGACCGGGACCTGACCGATCGGCCCGGTGGTCACTGGTGATCAGGTGGGGGAAGGAGGAGAACAGGATGCGACTTCTGCTCGTCGAGGACGACGAACGCGTGGCCGCCGCGCTGGTCGCGGTGCTGGGCCGGCACGGCTTCCAGGTCCGGCACGCCCGCAGCGGGCACGAGGCGCTGGACGCCCTGGTGCCGGACGGCAACGAGCCGTACCGCGTGGTGCTGCTCGACCTCGGGCTGCCCGACCGCGACGGCTTCGAGGTGTGCAGCCGGATCAGGGCCGGCAGCGGCGTCCCGGTGATCATGGTCACCGCCCGCGCCGACGTCCGCTCCCGGATCCACGGCCTCAACCTGGGCGCCGACGACTACGTCACCAAGCCGTACGACATGGGCGAGCTGCTCGCCCGCATCCACGCCGTGGCCCGCCGCGGCGCCGCCCCCGCCGCGGTGCCGGTGCCCGCGCCCGACACCGTGCCGCAGCAGCGCGGCCCGCTGGAGTCCCGCGGCATCCGGATCGACCGGGAGCGCCGCCGGGTCAGCGTGGACGGCCGCGACGTGCCGCTCACCCGCAAGGAGTTCGACCTGCTCGCGCTGCTCGCCCAGAGCCCGGGCGTGGTCTACCGGCGCGAGCAGATCTTCAGCGAGGTCTGGCGCAGCGGCTGGGAGGGCAACGGGCGCACCCTGGAGGTGCACATCGGCTCGCTGCGCAACAAGCTGGCGCTGCCCGGACTGGTCGAGGCCGTGCGCGGGGTCGGCTACCGGCTGATCCCCGACTGTCCGGCGCCCGCCGCCCCCGCCCCGTCGGCCCCCGCCCCGTCCGCCCCCGCTCCCGCGGAGCACTGACCGCACGTGCGCACCCGCCTGCTCGGCATCCTGATCGCCCTCATGCTCTGCGTCCTGGCCGCCCTGGGGCTGCCGCTCGCGGCGGCGGTCGCGGCGGCCGAGCAGACCAAGGTCGTCGTCGACCGGCTCGACGACGCCGCCCGCCTCGCCCAGGACCTGCCCACCTCCGGCGCCGCCGACTCCGCCCGCAAGGGCGAACCGGAACCCGCCCCGGGCGACCTCAGCCGACAGCGCGCGATCCTCTCCGAGGTCCGCCGCTACCACGACCTGTACGGCGTCCGCCTGGGCATCTTCCAGCGCGACGGGGTGGCGATCGCCGCCGCCCCGGGCGACTGGCGGGTGCCCGGCGAGGGCTGGGGCGCCCAGGCCTTCCAGGAGGCGCTGGACGGGCGGCGCAGCCACAACCCGCCGCAGGTCTGGCCGTGGACGCCGGACCGGACGATCATCGTCGCCGCCCCGGTGGTGCGCGACGGCGACGTGGTCGCGGTGGTGCTGAGCGAGTCCCCGACCGAGGCGCTGCGCACCCGGGTGCTGCACAAGTGGCTGGTGATCGTCGCGGGTGAGGCCGCCGCGATGATCGTCGCCGTGCTGCTCGCCGTCCGGCTCACCGAGTGGGTGCTGCGCCCGGTGCGCACCCTGGACCGGGCCACCCACGACATCGCCACCGGCCGGATGGCCGCCCGGGTCGCCCCCGGCGGCGGACCGCCCGAACTCCAGCGGCTGGCCCGCTCGTTCAACGAGATGGCGGACCACGTGGTGCTCGCCATGGACCAGCAGAAGGCCTTCGTCGCGGACGCCTCGCACCAGCTGCGCAACCCGCTGTCGGCCCTGCTGCTGCGGGTCGAACTGCTCGGCCTGGAACTGCCCGAGGGCCACGAGGAGGAGCTCAGCGGCGTACGGGAGGAGGGCGTCCGGCTGGCCCGGGTGCTGGACGACCTGCTCGGGCTGGCCACCGCCGAGCACGCCCGCCCCGAACCGGAGCGCACCGACCTCGCCGAGCTCACCCTGGCCCGGGTCGACGCCTGGCGGCCGGCGGCCGAGCAGCGCGGGATCACGCTGCGCTGGGACGGCCCGGCGCTGGCGATCGGGATGGCCGACCCGATCGGCTTCGGCTCGGCCCTGGACGCCGTGGTCGACAACGCGCTCAAGTTCGGCCCGCCCGGCAGCGAGGTGCGGCTGCGGGTCGCGGTGCGCCGGGACGAGGTCGCGGTGACCGTCACCGACGCCGGACCCGGCCTCACCGAGGACGAGCTGTCGCGGGCCGGGGACCGGTTCTGGCGCAGCCCGCGGCACCAGAACGTGGACGGTTCGGGGCTCGGGCTGTCCATCGCCCGCACCCTGCTGGCGGCCGGCGGCGGCACGCTCGGCTTCGCGCCGGTCAAGCCGACCGGGCTCGCGGTGACGCTGGCGGTGCCCCGGCCGGAGAAGCCGGAGAAGTAGCCGCCGGGGCGGGGCCTACGGCTTCACCGAGCGGTAGTAGCGCGCCGCGCCGGTGTGCAGCGGGAGCGGGTCGGTGTAGACGGCGGTGCGCAGGTCGACCAGCTGGGCCGCGTGCACCTGGGCGCCGATCTGGTCCCGGCTGTCGATCACCGCGCGGGTCATGCCCTCGACCAGGCCCGGGTCCACGTCGTCCCGGGTGATCAGCAGGTTGGGCACGGCCACCGTGGCGACCGCGTCCTTCGGTTCGGCGTTCGGGTAGGTGCCCTTGGGCATGGTGGCCGCCCGGTAGGCGTCGGTGCCGCCGCCCTCGGCCTTGTGCAGGGCCTCGGCGAGGTCGCTCAGCGGCACGATCCGGATCCGGACGTGCTCGGAGAGGTCGGTGAGCGCGCTGGTGGGCAGGCCGCCGGACCAGAAGAAGGCGTCCAGGGTGCCCGCGCGCAGGTCGTCGGCGGCCTCGCCGACGCCCTTCGGCACCGGGACGATGTCATGGTCCGGGTCCAGCCCGGCGGCGGTCAGCAGCCGCCTGGTCACCAGGTTCACCCCGGACTGCGGCAGCCCGACGCCGACCTTCAGGCCCTTGAGGTCGGCGGTGCGCCGCACCGGGGAGGAGGCCGGGACGACCAGCTGCAGGTAGTCGTCGTACAGCCGGGCGATCGCCCGCAGCTTCTCCTTGCCGGGCTCGTGGTAGTCGGCGACCGCGTCGGCGGTGGCGATCGCGAAGGTGTCCCGGCCGTCGATCACCCGGCCGATGTTGTCGACCGAGCCCTCGGAGTTGTCCAGGGCCAGCCGCACCCCCGGCATCGCCCGCGAGACGTGGCCCTGGAGCAGCTGCCCGTACCGGTCGTAGACGCCGCGCTGCACCCCGGTGGCGAAGCGGACCTCGCCGCGCGGGTACCCGGGCGAGCGGCCCGCCGACAGCCACCAGCCGCCGAACCCGGCCACCAGCAGCACCAGCACCAGCACCGTCCGCCACAACGGGCTGCGGGCCGCGGCACGGACGGCGGCGCCGGGACGGTACGGAGTGGTGGGGGTCATGCAGGGATACTGCCAGGCGCTCCGGCCGAACGGGAGGGGAACGGGTGGTGGAAGCTCCGGGAAAAGCCCTTCGCCGCTGCCCGTACCCTGGTCTGGTGAGCGGTGAGAGCGGATTGAAGAGCTACAAGGTCGTCACGCACGGCTGTCAGATGAACGTCCACGACTCCGAGCGGCTGTCCGGCCTGCTGGAGGACGCGGGGTACGTCAAGGCCGGGCCCGAGGGCGACCCGGACCTGGTGGTGTTCAACACCTGCGCGGTGCGCGAGAACGCCGACAACAAGCTGTACGGCAACCTCGGCCAGCTCGCGCCGGTCAAGACCCGCCACAAGGGCATGCAGATCGCCGTCGGCGGCTGCCTGGCCCAGAAGGACCGCGAGACCATCGTCAAGCGCGCCCCCTGGGTCGACGTGGTCTTCGGCACCCACAACATCGGCCACCTGCCGGCGCTGCTGGAGCGGGCCGCGGTCGAGCGCAAGGCCCAGGTCGAGATCCTGGAGTCGCTGGAGACCTTCCCCTCCACCCTGCCGACCCGCCGCGAATCCGCGTACGCCGCCTGGGTCGCCATCTCGGTCGGCTGCAACAACACCTGCACCTTCTGCATCGTCCCCGCGCTGCGCGGCAAGGAGGAGGACCGCCGTCCCGGCGACGTCCTCGCCGAGATCGAGGCGCTGGTGGGCGAGGGCGTCATCGAGGTGACCCTGCTCGGCCAGAACGTCAACGCCTACGGCTCCGACCTGGGCGACCGCGAGGCCTTCTCCAAGCTGCTGCGCGCCGCCGGCCAGATCGAGGGCCTGGAGCGGATCCGCTTCACCTCGCCGCACCCGCGCGACTTCACCGACGACGTGATCGCCGCCATGGCCGAGACCCCGAACGTGATGCACCAGCTGCACATGCCGCTGCAGTCCGGCTCGGACCGCGTCCTCAAGGCGATGCGCCGCTCCTACCGTCAGGAGCGTTTCCTCGGGATCATCCGGAAGGTCCGCGAGGCGATGCCCGACGCGGCGATCTCCACCGACATCATCGTGGGCTTCCCCGGCGAGACCGAGGAGGACTTCGAGGAGACGATGCACGTCGTCCGCGAGGCCCGCTTCACCAACGCCTTCACCTTCCAGTACTCCAAGCGCCCCGGCACCCCCGCCGCGGAGATGGCGGACCAGGTGCCGAAGGAGGTCGTGCAGGCCCGCTACGACCGGCTGATCGCCCTCCAGGAGGAGATCTCCTGGGAGGAGAACAAGAAGCAGGTCGGGCGGACCCTGGAGATCCTGGTCGCCGAGGGCGAGGGCAAGAAGGACGACCAGACCCGGCGGCTCTCCGGCCGCGCCCCCGACAA
This sequence comes from Kitasatospora sp. MY 5-36, assembly GCF_001182915.1. Classification (NCBI taxonomy): domain Bacteria; kingdom Bacillati; phylum Actinomycetota; class Actinomycetes; order Kitasatosporales; family Streptomycetaceae; genus Kitasatospora; species Kitasatospora sp. MY 5-36. The sequence continues at coordinate 543 of NZ_LFVW01000431.1, read as the reverse complement.
CCGGCTCGTGCACTTCACGAAGCCGGAGGAGCCGGTGCGCCCCGGCGACACGGTGACCGTCGAGATCACCTACGCCGCCCCGCACCACCTGCTCGCCGAGGGCCCCGCGCTCGCGGTGCGCCGCACCCGGGCCGGCGACGCCTGGGAGAAGCGCCAGGCCGCGCCCGCCGCCAAGCCGGCCGGCGTGCTGCTCGGCCTGCCGAAGATCGGCGCCCCGGCGGAGCTGCCACTGGCCGCGCCGGCGGGCGGGGCCTGCTGCGGCGACTGACACCGTGCCCGGTACGGCGGCCTGACGGGAGGATCCACTCCCGCCGGGCCGCCGTCGTCGTTGGCTAGAGTGATCCGCATGCTGGTAGCCGCCGCCGTGTGCCCCTGTCCGCCGCTGCTCGTCCCCGAGGTCGCCGCCGGGGCCGCGCCCGAGCTGGACGGCCTGCGCGCGGCCTGCGACGAGGCGCTCGCGGCGCTGGTCGCGGCCGGACCGCAGCTGGTCGTGGTGGTCGGCACCGGGCCGGCGGCCGAGGTGTGGACCGAGGGCGGGGCCGG
>NZ_LFVW01000430.1:0-10054 GCF_001182915.1 Kitasatospora sp. MY 5-36 | reverse complement strand
GTCTGCCGCGCGACCGCGATGGTGGGGGTGTTGATGTGACGCATGGGAGTTCTCCCGAGGCGTGAGTGAGGGGGAACCGGCGGAACATGTGTCGCCGTGAGCCAGGCCGGTGGAGAAGGACATGGCTGCTCTGCGGTGCTTGCTAGCAGGCGTTACTGACGATCCGTCGGACCGATGTGAGACCGACCCTAGCGCAGACGGTCTCAATTTTGAGCCGAGAGGCGGGGAGGTTCCCCCGAACGTGGCAACTCCACCGCCCCGACCTGCGGCAGACTGGTCATCATGGCGCTACGACCGAACCCAACCCTTCGCCAACGGCGGATCGGGACAGAGCTGCGGAGGATGCGGGAGCAGGCCGGCCTCGGCGGCAGTCAGCTGGCGCGCAAGCTCGGCATCCAGCCCGCGCAGATCACACAGATGGAGAGCGGGAAGGGCGGGATCAGCGTCGAACGATTGCGAACCATCGCTACCGCATGCATGTGCGACAATCAGCCCCTGATCGACGCGTTGGCCGGCATGACCTCGGAGCGTGGAAAGGGCTGGTGGGAGGAATACCGAAACCTCTTGACCATCGACTTCCTTGAAGTCGCAGAGCTTGAGGGCCATGCCAAGCGGATCACCTTCTGCAACACCGTCTACATTCCTGGACTTCTCCAGACCAGGGCATACGCAGCGGCGGTGTTCGCTCGGCTCATCCCTCCCTTGCCCCCGCAAGACATCGAGACGCGAACGACTTTCCGCCTCCGACGCCAGGAGGTTGTCCGATCCGGGGCGACACCTCTTCGAGCCTTCATCCATGAGGCCGCTCTGCGCATGCAGTTCGGCGGACCTGTGGTGCTCATCGATCAGCTTGCCGCGCTACTGGACGACTCAGAGCAGCCCGGGATCTCCGTACGAGTGGTGCCGTTCGCCATCGACACCTTTCCGGGCGCTGGCGAGAACCTGATCTACGTCGAAGGGCCGGTCCCTGAGCTGGATACAGTCGAGATGGATGTTTCCCAAGGTGCGCTGTTCTTCGACTCGCCGACCAACCTCGCCAAGCACCGAACCATCTTCTCCAGCCTGGACTCCAATGCCCTCGGCGAAGACGAATCGCGCGACTTCATCCGATCCATCATGAAAGAAGTAAAGCCCGCCCATGCCTAGCTCAAAGTGGCAGAAGTCCAGCTACAGTGCCGCAAGCAATGAATGCGTCGAGGTTCGCACCATCAGCGGGCTGGTCGAACTCCGCGAGTCCGACGAGGGCCACCTCGCCCTCCGCACCACCCCCACCGCCCTTGCCGCCCTCCTCCACGGTGTCAAGGCCGGCGAGTTCGACCACCACGCCTGACGGTTCCGTTCCGCGCCCCTCGCCCTCCCGGGGCGAGGGGCGCAACACAAGACTCCATCCGATCTGCCAGAAGGAAGTGGAAGACAGCAATGCCTGAGTCCCACTGGCAGAAGTCCAGCTACAGCGCCTCAAGCAACGAGTGCGTCGAGGTCCGTACGGCCAGCGGAGCGGTCGAACTCCGCGAGTCCGACCAGAGCCACCTCACCCTCCGCACCACCCCCACCACCTTCGCCGCCCTCCTCCACGCCCTCAAAGCCGGCGAGTTCGACCACCACGCCTGAACCCTGTGCGCAGGAAGTCGGCCCGCCCGACTTCCTGCGCAGACACCCCACCGAACCGCTCCGACACCGTCGTCCCCGGCGCCGGGGACCGTTGTCCGCCACCCGGCGGGTCCTTGCGCTCCGCAAGGACCCGCCGACAGAGGGACCCTGCTTCCTCAGTGATCATCAGGCGGCACCCGCCAGGACCTGACGATCACCCGGTGTGCCGCCGGACCGTACACGGCGCTCTCCGCCAGCGCGTCCCATGCCCGGGTGTGGAGCGCGACGTCCGCCGGATCGTCCAGCCACATCTCCGCGTGCCAGGACTCGGTGATCACCAACGTGCCGTCATGGATCGAGAACCCGACTCCCGCAGGCACTTGCAGATCGGCTTCGAAAGGAACGATTCCCAACCGGACGTTCCCACCCGCCAGCCACGGCGTCAAAGCCCTCATCTGGGCGGCCATCGCGGCCGGCGAGCAGAGGCGGGACAGGAGCGCCCCTTCCCACACCAGGAAGTGGAACGAACGCGAGCGATCGGCGAGCACCCTCTGGCGCTCCATCCGAGCCGCCACCGCCGCCTCGACATCACGGATCGAGGGATGGACCCTGGTGTACCGGGCGAGGACCGCCCGAGCGTACTCAGCCGTCTGCAGCAGGCCGGGAATGAGAGTCGGATCGAACGACTGACGATGCCCGGTCTTCCTTCCCTGCGCGGCATGCGCCTCCTGCACCGGTCGCGCGCCACCCGCGAGCTGGCGCCTCCACGACCGGTACTGCGTCTCCAGCGTCCGTAGTCGGCCCACGAGTTCGGCAGCGGCGTCAGGCTTGCCGACGGCCTCCGCCCACGCGACAAGATCCGCCGTGCCGGGCGACTGCCTTCCGTTCTCCAACGTGCTGACCTTGGACTGCGGCCAACCCAACAACGCGGCCAGGGCGCGGCCGGACAAGCCGCTCTCGGTGCGGAGTTCACGCATCCGGGCACCGAGGGCAACCCGTGCCTGCTGAAAGTCGGTACTCACATGACGGAAACTACCTGAGCCCGGAACTCCGCGTAGCGCACCGCGTGGTGCCAGGCGGCGTCACGGGCCCGGCAGGCGCGAGGGAGCACCACACCAACCGCCCACCGCAGGAGAATATTCGAGAATCCTCACTCACTCCACGTGATCCTCCGGGCATCCTGAGTCAGCCTGATCGACTTCGAGGGGAGTGGCCATGAGCCGACGACTGCGGTACATCGGGAGCACCTCGGACAACAGCGGATGCCCGACGCTCTACGAGGACGCGGAGACCGGGGAGGTGATCGTGCAGGGAGACCTGGTGACCGATCCCGACGAGATCGCCCAGCTCCGCGCCGTCAAGCCCGGCGAGGGATTCGTGACCGTGCCGCGCACGCTGCTCGCCGACTTCGCGCCGCGCGACGTGGACCGCGAACGCGTGCTGGTCGGCTACGACGAGTTCGAGGAGATGTTCACGACCTGCCAGCACACGGCCTTCCGGCTGGAGACCCGCCGCCGCTACCGGTCGGACGAGGAGTCCGAGACCTACCAGCAGTTCGTGGCCGGACAGGCCCCCGCATGGGACCTGGACCACCCCTGGTGCCGCACGCGCCGCGAACAGTCGGACCTGGGCAAGCGGTTCGAGCGGGTGCGCATCATGGACAACCCGCCCACCGTCGGCCAGCGGTACCTGCTCAACAACTCCGAGCGGAACGGCCTGGTCGGCGAGGACATCCGCTACCTCTGGCGTGCCGACGCCGAGCGGCTCGGCCTCCCCGCGGAGGACGCCTGGCTGTTCGACTCGCGCTACCTCGCCCTGCTGCACTTCGACGCCGAGGACGACATCACCGAGATCGAGGTGATCACCGACCCGGTGAAGGTGGCCCGCGCCTGCCAGGAGCGGGACGCCGCCTGGCACTACGCCACCCCGCACCGCGAGTTCGCCGCTGGGGTACCGTCCGGCATGTGAGCACCGACTTCCAGCACGCCAGAACCGCCCTCGGCCTGCGGCTCCGTGAGCTGCGCGCCGGGGGCGGTCTCACCGGCCGGCAACTGGCCGACCGGCTGGGCTGGACGCAGTCCAAGGTCAGCAAGCTGGAGACCGGCCGGCAGACGGCCACCCACGACGACCTCAAGGCGTGGGCCGAAGGCGTCGGGCAACCCGGAGCGGCGGCCGAGCTGTCGGCGAGGCTGCGCGCCTTCGAGTCAGGGACCCGCTCCTGGCGGCGGCAGTTGGCCGCCGGGCACAAGCCGGTACAGGACACGCTGACCGCCGAGCACGACCGCTCGACGGTCATGCGCGCATGGCAGAACTCCACGATCGTCGGCCTGCTCCAGACACCCGACTACGCCCGGCACGTCTTCAGCGCCTTCGTCGACCTCCACCGGTCACCGCGCGACGTCGAGGAAGCCGTACGCGCCCGCATCCAGAGGCAGGAGAGCCTGTACCGGCCGGGCCGGAAGTACCACATCGTCATGTGGGAGCCGGTACTGCGCAGTCTGATCTGCCCCCCGGCCGTGATGGCCGCCCAACTCGACCGGCTCAGCGGCGTGATCGGGCTGGACACCGTCTCCCTGGGCATCGTCCCGTTCGAGGCCTCGCTCACCTTGCCGCCGGCCAACGGCTTCTGGATCCACGACGACCGGCTCGTCGTCGTCGAGGACTGGCACGCCGAACTCTGGCTCGACCAGCCGGACAACGTGGCGCTGTACCGGCGCGTCTGGGACACGCTGGCCGACTCCGCCGTCTACGGCGCCGACGCCCACCGGGTCATCGCGCGGTGCCGCCGGGCTCTCGGGGACGGGTGAGGAATCCCCGCGAACTCCGCTCCCAGCGGCTCGAATACCCGAGAATCACGCGCCCGCCCTCGCATCGGACACGCCTAACGTGCTCACTGACACCCGTGAGCAGCACGGGAGTCGACCGAAAGCAAAAAGGGGAAGCGCATGCCCGAGTTCGACGGTGGCAAGCACGGTGGCGGCCAGGGCAACGGCCAGGGCGGCGGTCAGCAGGACGACTCCAGCAGCGGCAACAAGCACGGTGGCGGCGGCAGCGACGAGGGCGGGAACACCTCGGACGGCAGCGGCCCGGCGTCCGGGCACTGAGGTATGAGCGACCGGCACGAAGCGGAGGCCGGCCGGGCCAGGCTGGCCTCCGCGCTCATCGCGAACGGGTCCCTCGCCCCCGACTGGCTGGCGTCGTACCACGCCGTTCCGCGCCACTGGTTCGTCCCTGACCTGATCTGGCCGGGCCGGGCGGACGGGGTGCGCCAGGGCGAGTCCGTGCACCGGTTCGCCGATCCGGACGGGTGGTTGGGCGCCGTCTACTCCGACGCGCCGCTCACCACGCAGTGGGACGACGGCGAGCACAGCGGGTTCGACCGCGGCACCGTGCCCACCTCGTCCAGCTCCATGCCGACGATGGTGTTCTCCATGCTCGCCGCCCTGGGCGTGGCGGACGGCGACCGGGTGCTGGAGATCGGCGCCGGCGCCGGGTGGAACGCCGCTCTGCTCTCCCACCGCGCGGGGGCCGGGAACGTCGTCTCGGTCGAGGTGGACGAGGACAGCGCGGCCGCCGCACGGCACCGGCTCGCCCGCGCCGGGTACCGGCCCCGGCTCGTGGTGGGCGACGGCTCGGAGGGCTTCGCCGACGGCCCGCCGTTCGACCGGGTGATCGCCACCTGCTCGGTCCACCGGATTCCGTACGCCTGGATCGAGCAGTCCCGGCCCGGCGCTGTGATCGTCGCCCCGTGGGCGCCCGAGTACGGCGGGGAGGCCGTCGTCCGGCTCACGGTCGGCGACGACGGCACGGCGAGCGGCCGGTTCGTCAGGTCGTCCGCCTTCATGCGGCTGCGCCGGCAGCGGACCGTTCGGCCCGGCAGCCTGGAGTACCTGTCCGGGCCGTGGCCGGCCGACGGGGCGGTCTCGTCGACGGCCCTCTCCCCCGACGCCGTCGGCGGGTGGCCGGCGATGTTCGCCATCGGCGTGCAGGTGCCCGGCGCGTTCCCGCTGACCGAGCGGTACGCCGACGGCACGTACACGCTGTGGCTCCACGACACGGCCGTCACGTCCTGGGCCACCGCCGACTGGGAGCCCGGCCGGACCGCCTACGAGGTGGTGCAGTCCGGCCCTCGCGGCCTGTGGGACGAGGTGGAGGCGGCCTGGCGCTGGTGGCGTCGCCGGGGGCAGCCCGGCTTCGACCGGTTCGGGCTCACCGCCACGCCCGAGGGGCAGACGGTGTGGCTGGACAGGCCGGACAACCCCGTACCGGCGCCGCACTGCCGGAGTGGGAAGTCGGCCCGGCCGACTTCCCACTCCGCGCCCCCGCCCTCCCCGGGCGGGACGCGACCGGGCGTACGTCTACACCGCTCCGCCGAGCCGCTGGTAGAGGACGTGCCGGGACTGCCGGGTGCGGCTCACGAGGCCGGCCCGGTGGAGGATCTGCAGATGGTACGAGGCCGTGGCCGGGCTCAGGTACAGCCGCTGCGCGAGCTCCGTCGTGGAGCGCGGCTGGCTCAGCTCCGCCAGCAGCCTGCGCCGCATCGCGCCGATCAGCGGGTGGTCCCGCTCGGGCGCCAGGCAGTCCACCGGCCCCGCCGGGTAGACGATCAGCGGGGTGCGCGGCGCCGGCACGCCGGGCGGCTCGCCCGCGCAGAACAGCGCCCAGTCGACGAAGACGCTCGGCGTCAGGATCACCCCGTCCGCGTCCACCGTCAGCCGGTGGATGCTGCCCGTCCGCAGGTGCACGATCAGCTCGCCCTCGCGCCACTCCAGGTTCGGCGCCAGGTGGTTGAGCGCCTCGGCGAGCCCGGACCGGGCGATCTCCGACGCCCGCGCGGTGACGTCGGCCTCCAGCCTGGCCCGGATCCCCGGCCACGACGTCGCCAGTGCCCCGTGCCAGAACCGCGCCATCTCGTCGGCGAGGCGGCTCGCGACGTACTCCTCCCCCCGCTCCAGGGCCCGCAGCAGCTGCCGCGGCGGCGGGTGGCCGGAACCCCGGTCCCACGCGTGCCCGTTGACGGCCCCCGCCAGTTCGTAGTGGACCCGCTCCCGCGGGGTCGTCGCGATCTGGTGCAGCGCCGTGTCGATGTCGGTCAGGAACGCCGGGGGCTCCGGCCGGATGAAGTCCGGCGCGTACCCGAGCGGACCGCCGCCGCCGACCACGGCCAGCAGCCCCAGCCGGTTGCGGGACAGCGCCTCCGTCGCCCTGGCCCGCCACTGCGGGGTGAGCGTGCCCGGGCTGAAGCCGACGAGGCGCAGCAGGTCCTTCGCCGCGCCCACCGGTGAGACCGCGAACCTGACGCCCCCCAACCCCCGGGCCCCCAGGCGGATCCGGATCACGCGCGCTCCCCCTTCGCCAGCCCCTTCGAAAGAAATCGAATCATTCGATCGGTCGATCGGCTTGGCGTTTGCTGGATTCACCGCACAGTCCAGCCCCGAGAGGAACAGGACCCGTGATCGTTCACAAGAAGCTGGCCGCCGTCGCCGTCGCCACGGCAGCCCTCGTCGTCGGCGCCACGGGCGCGGCGTCCGCCCAGGGCGCCGGGTCGGCCGAGTCCGCCGGTGGTGCCGGTCACGTGGCCTGGAGCCAGGGCCAGACGCCCGGCACCCAGGCGGGCACCCAGGCCGGCGCGCTCACCGCGGGCCTGTACGTCCGGATCTACAGCCTGTACCGGGGGACCACCGGCCAGTGCCTGGACGCCGACGCCACCAACGGCGGCAACGGCACCCGGGTGCAGGTGTGGGGGTGCAACGGCACCGCCCAGCAGGAGTGGTTCCTGTCCACCGACGGCAGCCTGGAGAACGTGCGGTTCCCGGGCATGTGCCTGGACGCCGACACCAACGGCGGCGGCGGCAACGGCACCCGGGTGCAGCTGTGGCAGTGCAACGGCACCACCCAGCAGAAGTGGTACCACCCGTCCGGGGACCTGGCCATCTACAACGTCCGCTACAACAACGGCAACAACACCGTGCTGGACCGCGACATCAACGTCGCCGGCAACGGCGCCCAGACCCAGCTGTGGGTCAAGAACTTCCAGTCCCAGCAGTGGTGGGACATCCGCACCGCGTGACGCCGACCCGGAGGAGACCACCCATGCCAACCACCGGCCACAGCACAGCGGCCCGCCCCCGGACGAGGCTCTGCACGGGGGCCCTCGGGCTCCTCGCCGCGCTCGCGTTCGCCGTCGGGGCGACGCCGGCCTCGGCGTCGGCGCCGACCACGACGGGGCAGGGCGGCGCGGCCTCGTCCCCCTCGGTCAGGGACGGGGAGATCGTGGAGCTCTGGAACTACAACAGCCAGCACTGCCTGTCGGTCGGGGCCGGGAGCACGGCGGGCGGGGCCGGGATCATCCAGTGGTCCTGCTACGGCGGCGCCGAGCAGTACTGGGGCCTCTACCCGATGCCGAACTCCGGTGGCGGCTACGAGATCGTGAACAAGAACAGCGGCAAGTGCCTGGCCGATCCGGCGAGTTCACCGAACGCCGGCGTCCAGCTGATCCAGTACGGCTGCGACAAGGGGCCGGAGCAGACCTGGTACTTCGGCTCGAACCCGGACACGGGCTTCGCGCAGATCAGCAACCGGGCGAGCGGCCTGTGCGCCGCGGTCGGCGGTTCGAGCACGACGCCGGGCGCCCCGGTCGTCCAGTGGCCCTGCACCGGCGGCTCCGAGCAGCGGTGGACGACGTCCGGTTGACGGCCGGACGACCGGACGGCCGCCGGTGACCGGGTCTCGCGGCTTCTCCCCCACGAAGCCGCGAGACCCTGCCCGACGCGGCCCGGCCCGACGTAGCCCGGACGGCCGCCTGTCCATTCGCCGTCAGAGGCGGTCGGCGTCCAGGACGGCCCGGGCGAAGGCCTCGGGTGCCTCCTGGGGGACGTTGTGGCCGACGTCGGGCAGGGTGCGGTGGAGGTACGGCCCGGTGAAGAGGTCGCGGTAGGAGGCGCCGTCGCCGGGGGCGGTGAAGGGGTCGCGGCCGGGGTCGAGGGTGACGGTGGGCACGGCGATCCGGGGGCGGGCGGCGAGCCGGTGCTCCAGCTCGTCGTAGCGGCGCTCGCCGTCGGCCAGGCCCAGGCGCCAGCGGTAGTTGTGGATGACGATCGCCGCGTAGTCGGGGTTGTCGAAGGCGGCGGCGGTGCGCTCGAAGACGGCGTCGTCGAAGGCCCAGGTCGGCGAGACCTGCTGCCACACCAGGCGGCACAGCTCGCGGCGCCTGTCCCGGTCCTCCATGGCGAGGCGCCCGCGTTCGGTGGCGAAGTAGAACTGGTACCACCAGGTGTGCTCGGCGGCGGGTGCCAGCGGCTCCTTCTGCGCCTCGACGTCGGTGATCAGGTAGCCGCCGACCGAGACCAGGGCCCTGACCCGCTCGGGCCACAGCGCGGCGATGATGTCGGCGGTGCGCGAGCCCCAGTCGAAGCCGGCCAGCACGGCCCGCCGGACGCCCAGCGCGTCCATCAGGGCGAGCACGTCGAGGGCGACGGCGGACTGCTGGGCGTTGCGCACCGTGCGGTCGGACAGGAAGCGGGTACTGCCGTGGCCGCGCAGGTAGGGGACGATCACGCGGTAGCCCCGGGCGGCGAGCAGCGGGGCGACGTCGACGTAGCTGTGGATGTCGTACGGCCAGCCGTGCAGGCAGATCACGGCGGGGCCGTCGGCCGGCCCGTCCTCGGCGTAGCCGACATCGAGCACGCCTGCCCGGACCCGGGCCAGGCGGGAGAAACCGGTCCGGCCGGGCACGGGGGACCCGGCCGGACCAGCGGGGGCGGCAACCCCGGCGGCCCCGGCGACCCCGGCGGCCGGTGGCAGGGCGGCCAGGGGCAGCGCGGTGGTGCCCGCGCCGAGTCCGACGGCCCTGGTGAAGGTGCGCCTGTCGATCATTCCGGTTCCTCCGCCTTCGCGAACATGCCGCCCGGGACCACGAACTGACGGTTCGTCAACGTACCGGACCACCGCCGGGTGCCGTGGGCAGCACCCCGGGACGGCCGGGGCACGGGTGGCGCCCGGGGCCCCGCCGGAGCGGGCCGGACGGGACCGGGTGGGGGTGAGGGGACCCGGGTTGCGGGTGGGGGCCCGGGTGGGAGGCAGGCGGCGGCGACGGCGCCCCGGCGGCGAGCCCCGGGCGCGGCCACGGCATGATGTGCCCATGGCCTTCGCACCCCTCCTCGGCGAGCGCCGCGCACGTGAACCCGCCGGACGGCCGTGAGCCGGCCGGTCGAGCCGGGATCGCCCGGCGCCGGATTCGCGTTCGTGGGACGTCAACCTGAACTGGACCGTCTCACCGACTCCATGCTCCGCCCGCCCGCCGTCGTCCTGATCGAGGGCGAGGCCGGCCTGGGCAAGTCCCGCCTGGTGGCCGAGGCCGCGGCCCGGGCCGCCGCCGCGGGCCGCCGGGTGCTGACCGGCTTCTGCCACCCGCTGCGCGAGCCGCTGCCCTTCGGCCCGGTGGTGGACGCGCTGCGCGGCGTCG
>NZ_LFVW01000429.1:0-10088 GCF_001182915.1 Kitasatospora sp. MY 5-36 | reverse complement strand
GGTCCCCCTTGCCCGGGGCCGTGCTCTCGGAGGTGGTCTGCTTCGTCCCGTTGGTGCTGCCCTCGTGCTCCCGCGCCGAGGAGGCGGTCGACTGCCGGTTGCTGTTCTCCGGTGCCTGGGGCTCCAGTTCCCTCGTCAGGGGCTTCTGCCCCCCGGTCGACTGGTTGGTCCGCTCGTTGCCCTTGGGCACGGAACCGGAGGAGCCGCCGGACTTTCCGTTGTCCCGCATCGGCTCCAGCGGGGTGTCGCGGGGGGTGGTGCCGCCTCCGGTGGCGGTCCGCTGGTTGTTCGTGGGCGCCTCCGCGCCCTCCTTGAGGGGCTGCTTCACGCCCTCGGGCCGGTTGTTGTTGCCGCCGGGGAGGCCGTCGTGGTTTCCGGGGGTCTTCGCGGAGAGCGAGTTGCGGTCCGTGGCCACAACGGCGTTGTCGCCCTCGACGCGGGCGGAGGCCGAGGACGGCCGGCCGTTGGCGCCGACGTCGCTGCCGGGCCGCGTTCCGCCGGGCTGCCGGTCGAAGGAGGCCTTGTAGGTCTGGTTGTCGACGGGCGTCTCGGACTGCGAGTGGCCGGGGGTCTGCTCGTTCGGGCCGGGCCGGGTGACGTTGCCGGTGCCGGTGCCGTTGCCGTTGACGGTGCCGCGCGAACCGCCGTTCCCGCCCGTCTCGTTGACGGAGCGCGAGGTGGCGTCGGGCAGCGAGCCGTCCTTGCCGCCCAGCGGCCCGTGCGTCTCCTGGCCGCCGATCTGGCCGCCGGTGCTCTTCGGCGGGGCGACGTTGCCGATCCCGCCCGCCCCGGGCTCGTGCACTCCGGTCCCGGGCTTCACCTGACCGCCGGGGGTCGGCTGGTGGGTTCCCGACGGGTCGAGCTGGCCGGGCTCCCGGGTCACCGGCTCGGGGCCCCGGCCGGGCGTCGTGGTCCTGGGCGGGCCGGGCGGGGTGGTGCCGGGGGCCTCGTGGGGGATCCCGGTCTTGGGGGGCTCCACCCCGCCGGGGGCGACGGGCGAGCGTCCCGGCGGCACGCTGCCCGGTTCGGCGCCCAGCGGCTTGCCGCCGCCCGGGAACAGCTCCGGCGGCGGGACCTTGCCGATGCCGCCCGGGGTGACTCCGCCGATGTGCCCCGGCCCTTCCGGAAGCGGCACGGAGCCGCGCCCCGGCAGCGGGACGTGCTCGGTGACCGGGGGCTTCACACCCGGCGGGTCGACCTTCGGCGGGGTCACGCCCTTGCCCCCGACCCCCTTGGGGCCGCCGCCGATCCCGACCTCCTTGGGTCCGCGCAGACCGGCCAGGCCCCCGAGGCCGCCGAAGACGGCCCCGAAGCCCATGCTCATGCCCTCGGCGGCCCAGTCGATCTCGAACGGGACGTCGTAGATCTTGTCGGCGATCAGCTGGGCCAGCAGGTCGGTGCCCAGCTGGAGCAGGCCGCCGGCCACGGCGCCGCCGATGAAGGCGCCGATGTTGAGGATGGTCTGCAGGCTCTCGCCGATCGTCCTCAGGATGTTGGTGATGAGGGTGATGAGGCCTTCGAGGAGCGGCGCGATCAGCCTGGCGAGGAAGCCCAGGCCGAAGGGGAGGACGAACCCGAGGATGGTGGCGATGATGCTGGCCAGCCCGGCCGCGTTGGCGGCCTTCTGCTCGGCGGCCATGATCTTCTCCAGTGCCCGGCCGTAGTCGTTGATGGCGTCGCCGATCTTCCAGCAGGTGGTGACCGCCGGGTCGAGCACGCTGTTGCCGACGAGGTTCCAGGCGTCGTGCGCGGCCACCATGCCGTCACCGGTCCACTGGAACTTGTCCATGGCCATGCTGGTGCCGTACCGGGCCGCGTACACCGTGTTGCCCAGCTCGATCCACTGGTTGCCCAGGGCGTAGATGTCGCTGATGCTGAAGCCGTTGTCGGCCATCGGGGATCCACCTCGAAGCAACTGCCGCGGAGAGCGCGGGCGGGAAGGTACGAACGGGCCGGGGGCTGCGAGAGCCCCCGGCCCGGTGGGAGGAGCCCGGCTGGTCAGGCCGGCTCCTCCTCGCGGAGCGCGACCTGGAGCAGCCTGGCCGGTCCGGAGCGCCGGACGAGGACGCCGCGGCCCGGGGGGCGCTGGGCCGCGCGCTGGTCGCCCAGCAGGACGCCCTCGCGCGGGTCGCCGGAGAGGATCAGGCCGCCGGTGCCGAGGTCCTTGAGCCGGGAGAGCAGCGGGTCGGACATCAGCGGGCGTCCGACACCGGCCACCCGGCGGGCCAGCACCACGTGCAGGCCGATCTCACGGGCCTGGGTGACGTAGTCGGCGAGCCTGGCCAGCGGGGACTGGTGGCCGACCGCGACGAGGTCGTAGTCGTCCACCACCACGTACAGTTCGGGACCGTCCCACCAGTCCCGGGCGCGGAGCTGGGCGGCCGTGATGCCGGGCGGCGGCATCCGCTCGGCCAGCTTGGCGACCAGCTGGTCGACGTAGGCCTCGGCGGCGGCCGCGTCGCCCGCGTAGGCGCCGATGTAGTCCTCCGGCACCGCGTCCAGCAGGCTGCGCCGGTAGTCGATCACCATGAACCGGGACTCCCAGGCGGTGCTCCGGGCGGCCGTGGCGGCCATCCAGGTGCGCAGGAAGGCGGACTTGCCGCTGCCGGCGTCGCCGAACACCAGGAAGTGCGGGTCGCCCGGCCCCATCGCCAGGCCGACCGGCGCCAGGTCGCGCTCGCCGACGCCGATCGGCACCTCGTCCGCGGCGAAGCCGGCCGTCCCCGCGGGGTCGAGGTCCTCGAGCAGCACCCGGTCGGGCAGCATCAGCACCGGCGGGGCGCCGGCGCCCGGCCAGGAGGCGGCGATCTTGCCGAGCGCGTCCTCCTGGGCCTCGGCCAGGCCGTCGGTGCCCTCGCGGCCGTCCAGCCGGGGCAGCACGGCCTGGTACAGCACGCCGGGCGACACGATGCCGCGGCCCTGGATGTTGGGGACCTGCCGGCTCGCCTGGCGGCTGACCTCCGACTCGGTGGGCTCGTTCAGCCGCAGCTCCAGGCGCCCGGAGAAGCTGTCGCGCAGGTTCGGCCGGATGTCGGCCCAGCGGTTGGCGGTGACGATCACGTGCACGCCCACGCCCAGGCCGCGGGAGGCGATGTCCAGCACCGAGGCCTCGGCGCCCTCCAGTTCGGTGCGGATCGCGCCCCAGTTGTCCAGCAGCAGGAAGACGTCGGCGGCCCGGGTTCCGGCCGGCAGCCGGTCGGCCTTGCGCAGCGCCCGGAAGGCCGCCACCGAGTCGATGCCCAGCTCCCCGAAGAGCTGCTCGCGGGCGGCGACCAGGAGGCCGAGCTCGGCCAGCACCCGGCGGGCCCGCTGCTCGTCGCGGCGCCCGGCCACGGCGCCCACGTGCGGGGCGGCCTCCAGCGGGCCGAGGCTGCCGCCGCCGTAGTCCAGTCCGTAGAACTGCACCTCGTCGGGGGTGTGGGTGAGCATCGCGGACAGCACCGTGGTGCGCAGCAGGGTGCTCTTGCCGGTCTGCGGCGCGCCCACCAGGGCGAGGTTGCCGTGGACGCGTTCGAAGTCGAACTGGAGCGGCAGCTGCTGCTGCTGGAGGGGCAGGTCGAGCACGCCGACGGGGAAGGCGAGCCGGCCGGTGCCGGGCCACAGGCCGGCCTGGCGGCCGCGCCCCGGCTGCTCGGAGACCGGGCCGATCAGGCTGTCCAGCGGGATCGCGGCGGGCAGCGGGGCGAGCCAGACCTGGTGCACGGACTGCCCGAACCGGCAGACCTGGTCGACCGCCACCTCCATCTCGGTGGGGCCGGCGGGCAGGGCCGGCGGCTGGGACTCGGCGGGCTCCTCGGGCTCCTCCTGCGGCGCGGTGCGCAGTTCGAAGGGCACGACCGGGAGGCCGGCCGCGGCGCCGTCCTCGCCCGTGCCGGGCTCCTGGTACGGGCCGGAGATGTGGGCGACCCGGAAGCGCTGGTAGACCGACTCGTCCACCTTGAGGTAGGCGGAGCCGGGGATCGGGGGCAGCTGGTAGGCGTCGGGGGTGCCGATCACCGCGCGGCTCTCGGCGGCGCTGAAGGTGCGCAGGCAGACGCGGTACGACAGGTGCGACTCCAGGCCGCGCAGCCGGCCCTCCTCCAGCCGCTGGGTGGCCAGCAGCAGGTGCATGCCCAGGCTGCGGCCGACCCGGCCGATCTGGACGAACAGGTCGATGAAGTCGGAGCGCTGGGAGAGCAGTTCGCCGAACTCGTCGACCACGATCAGCAGGTAGGGCAGCGGCTCCAGCGGCTTGCCGTCCACGTCGCACTGCCCGGCCGCCTGGCGCAGCTGGTACTCGCGCAGCGAGTCGACGTTCCCGGCCGCGCGCAGCAGCCGCTGCCGGCGCTGCTGTTCGCCCTGGAGGGCGGCGCGGACCCGGTCCACCAGGGAGAGGTCGTCGGCGAGGTTGGTGATCAGGCCGGCCACGTGCGGCAGTCCGGTGACGCCGGCGAAGGTGGCGCCGCCCTTGAAGTCGACCAGCACCAGGCTGAGCAGCTCCGGGGAGTGGGTCATCGCCAGCCCGGTGACCATGGTGCGCAGCAGTTCGCTCTTGCCAGAGCCGGTGGCCCCGACGATCAGGCCGTGCGGGCCCATGCCGCCCTGGGCGGACTCCTTGAGGTCGAGCAGCACCGGGTCGCCCTCGCCGGACAGGCCGATCGGCAGGCGCAGCAGCCGCTCGTCGCCGGCCGGGATCCAGCTGACGGACGGGTCGAAGGCGGCCACGTCGGGGGTGCCGAGCATCTCGGGCAGGGTGATGGTGCGGGCCAGCAGCTGCTCGGGCTCCTCGGACAGGCTCAGCGGGGCCAGCGCCCGCGCGGTGAGCTCGCAGAGCTCCGGGGCGGGGGCGTCCGCGACGGCCCCCTCGACCCGGCTGTACAGCTCGGTGTTGCGGCCCTCCAGGACCAGCGAGCCGTCCTCGCCCACCCGGGCGCGCACCTCGGTGCGGGTGGGCTCGTCGCGCTCGGCGCCGACCAGGCAGATCACGGTGATGCCCAGGTCGGGCCCGGCCGATTCGAGCAGGGAGGTGGCCACCGGGCCGCGGGCCCAGGCGGCGGCCGGGTCGTACGGGTCGAGCAGGACGACGAGCCGGCGCATCACCGGGGCGGGGGCGCCCGCCAGGACGGGCCGGCGGGTGGTCCGCTCGGCCTGGGCGCGGGTGATCGCGCCCTCCAGGGCGTCGGCGAGCGCCTCGAACTCGGCGGCGACCAGCGGGACCACACCGGCCGGGCTCGGGGCCCCGGCCTCGTGGGTGTGCGGGAGCCACTTGGCCCACTCCCAGTCGGGGTCGCCGCCGGTGCAGACCACGACGGTGACGTCGTCGGGGGCGTGCAGCACCGCGAGCTGGCAGAGCAGCGAGCGGGCCAGCGCCCTGGTCCGGTCGGCGGGGCCGAGCAGGCTGAGCACGCCGGTCCTGACCAGGTCGACCAGGGCGGGCTGGCGGCCGACCGTACCGGCCTGGTCGACCACCCGCTGCGCGGCGGCGTGGGTCTGCTCGTCGTACTCCGCGAGCGGGTCGTTGCGGGTGCCGAGCTGGATCGGGGTGGCCAGCGGGCCCTGCCCCTGGCCCAGGCGCAGCTGCAGGAAGTCCTTGTCGGTGGCGCGCCGTTCCCAGACCCGGCGGCGGCGCTCGGCGAGCGCCCAGAGCCGCTCCGGCGAGGGGTGCAGCCAGCCGGCCGCCAGCCGCTGGCTGTCGGCGACCTGGCGGGCCGTCTTCTTGACGTCGGTCAGGTAGCGCAGGTAGCGCTCGCGCTGGCGGTCCTTGGTCTGCCGGGTCGCGCTGCGCATCTGGTGGCGGACGGCGAGGGTGGCGGCGATCGAGATCAGCACGAAGCCGACGCCCAGCGCGATCAGCAGCGGGTTGCGGTACATCACCATGTAGGCGGCCATGCTGATGCTGCTCATCAGCGGCAGCAGCAGGGAGAGCCAGGTGCTGGCCGAGGAGTTGGCGCCCTGCGGGGTCTGCGGCGGGGCGGGCAGCACCACGCGCTGGTCGGGCAGGGCCGGCGGCAGGGCGCGGGTGGGCCGGTGGAAGGGGATCCTGCTCACCTGGTTGTGCCTCTCGGTGCTCGACTGCGGCGGTGGTGCGGCGGGCCCTGGCGCGGGGGCGCGCCGGGGCCGGGGCGGGGGTCGGGCGGGTCAGAAGATCTCGGCGACCACGGTGTTGCTCTTGTCGTTGACGAGGTCCTTCGGCGGCGGGTTGTAGGCGTTCGGGTCGCCGGTGCCCGTCGAGGGGGCGCCGATGGCGGCGGTGAGCGGCGCGAAGAGCTTGGTGACGATGAAGTCCTCGGCGTGGTCGTAGTTGGCGGCCGCGCTGCCCACGGCGATCATCAGCCGCTGGAAGACCCCGTCCGCGCCGTCGGGCTTGGCCTTGGTCTTGGTCCCGACCAGTTCCGCCATGCAGGCGTTCCACTGGTCGAAGATCGCTTTGGCCTGGTCCGCGGTCTGTCCCGCCCAGCCCAGCTTGAGGTCGGCGAGGGTCTGCTCGATCGTGACCAGGCTGTCCAGGATGCTGTTCAGGGAGGCCTCGACGGTGGCCTTGGCGGCCGCCATCTCGTGCAGCGGGATGGTGAGCTTGACCGTGTCGTAGTCGGGCGTGACCGGAGCGGGGGTGCCGGGGTTGGGTTCGACGCTCATCAGGCGCGCACGTTGTTGTAGTTGGCCAGTTCCATGTCGTGGTACATCCGGTAGGCCGACCGCATCCGCCTGGTCATCTCGTCGAGCAGGTTCTGCAGGTCGACCATGTCGTCCTTGTAGACCTTGGTGATGGCGGCGAAGGAGGTTCCGGCCGGGCCGATCCAGCCGGTCTCCAGGGGTGCCAGGGCCGTCGCGATCGCGTCGATCTCCCCCTTGATGTTCTCGCTCTCGGCGCCCAGCGTGCCGGACGCTTCGAGCAGTTGCTGCAGGTCGACCTTGAATTCCTGCAAGGTGTAGGCCACGGCAGGCGCTCCCCGGGGGCTCGTCGTTCGGCCGGTCCGCACCGGTCCGGCCCGGCCCGATCCGCGTACGGCTGGTCCACGTACGCACGTCGGCCCTGCGGAGTCTAGGCAGCGGCCGGACGGGCGGGACAGACCCGCTTTCTGTCCCCCCGGCGTCCCCGAACGGGGACCTCCCGCCCCGGGCGGCCGGTGGGCGAGGATGGCCCTGTTCACTGCCCGCTCCCTGCTCCGGAGGTCCGCGTGGTCGCCCCGATCAACTCCCCGATCTACGTCCCGTCGCCCGAGGACGGCGGCGGCGGAGACCCCAAGCCGGGCGGGGGCGCGGCCGACCCGACCCTGAAGATGCTGTGGGAGAACGGCTACGTCCCGGGCTTCAACGAGGGCTTCACGAACCCCGCCAACGCCCCGTCCGGGACCGGCCCGTCCGGGACCGCCCCCGCGCCGCCCAGCCACGCGTCCTTCTCGGTGGACCTGTCGACGGTCTACTCCGTCATCGTCAGCGGGGCGTCCACCACCTCCGGGGTGGTGGACGCCTACAACGCCCTGAAGGCCAAGGTGGACGCCGTGGTCGCCAGCGGCACCTTCTGGGGCCAGGAGTTCGCCCCCGTCGGGACCTGGTACGACAACTCGGGGATGGCCGGCGGGATGGGCCCGATCGCGCGGACGGGGCCCATCCCGGACAAGGGCGTCCAGAAGGCCGCCCAGAAGTTCGCGCCGATCATCAACCCCGAGCTGCAGACGGCGCTGCGCCAGGTGGCCGACGCCGTCGAGATCTACGGCGTCTACCTGGCCCGGCTGGACCTGGCGGGCCAGGCCTACGCGTCCGCCGACCACGGGTCGATCCTCCCGGAGGTCGCGCCGAGGCCGACGGCCTGACCGGTCGCCGGCGCCGTGCCCCGGGGCGGGGAGCCCCAGGGCGCCGTGCGCCGGACCGCCGTGCCCCGGACCGCCGTACGTCAGACCGCCGTGCTCAACTCCGGCAGGTCCTGCGGCAGGACGGTGGTCAGGTCCTCGGCCGTCGGGGCGTCGAGGTCGGCGATCCGCTGGGCGTGCCGCTCCGTGATCCACTGGAAGACCTGGCGGGCGGTGCGGCCGTTGCCGAAGCCCTCGTCGCGCGGCAGCTCCGTGAAGTACCCGGCCAGCGCGGCCAGGGTCGGCTCCGGCAGGTCGTAGCGGTGCTGCTCGGCCTGGTGGGCGACGATGTCGACCAGCTCCGGACCGAGGTAGTCGTCGAAGGTCAGCGTGCGGGTGAACCGGGAGGCCAGGCCCGGGTTGGCGTCGATGAAGCGCTGCATGTCCCCGGGGTAGCCGGCCACGATCACCACGACCTCGTCGCGGTGGTCCTCCATCAGCTTGACCAGCGTCGAGATGGCCTCCTGGCCGAAGTCGCCGCCCTGGCCGTGCGGCACCAGCGCGTAGGCCTCGTCGATGAAGAGCACCCCGCCCAGCGCCCGGCGGAACACCGCCGTGGTCTTGGGCGCGGTGTGCCCGACGTACTCGCCGACGAGGTCGCCGCGGTCCGCCTCGACCAGGTGGCCGCTGGAGAGCATGCCCAGCGCGTGCAGGATCCGCCCGTACAGCCGGGCCACGGTGGTCTTGCCGGTGCCCGGGTTGCCCGCGAAGACCACGTGGCGGCTGGTGGGCGGCGGCGGCAGGCCCATCTCCTTGCGGCGCCGGACCAGTTGCATCAGCTTGACCATGGTCTCGACGTCGCGCTTGACCCGCTCCAGGCCGACCAGCCGGTGCAACTCCCCGAGCAGGGCCGCCAGTTCGGCCTCGGCGCGGTCCCGCTCCTCCGTCCCGTCCGCCTCGCCGTCGCCCGCCGGCGCGCCGGCCCCCGCCGTCGCCCCGGCTGTCGCTCCGGCCGTCGTTCCCGGCAGCGACCAGGGCCGGGCGATCCCGGCCGGGGTGCCCGGGGCGACCGGCTCGCCGACGGCCGGCAGGGTGGCCTGCTCGACCCGCTCCGTCCGGCAGTCCTCCAGCACGGCGGCGGCCCGCTCGGCCAGCGCGACGTCCTCGGCGGTGTCGTGGACGAGGCAGCGGCGCAGCACCGGATCGGCGCCCGCGCCGACGTACAGGGCCGGGTAGCCGGTCTCGGACAGCGCGCAGTCCTCCAGCAGGCCGTGCGCGCCCTCGTCCAGGTACAGGCCGTTCTTGGCGGTGCGCGCGATCGTGCTGGCCCGCACCCGCGGGTCGGCGCCCGCCCGCACCACGATGCCGCTGCCCGCCGTGTCGGTGATCTCGCAGCCGTCCAGCACGGGGGTGCTCCGCTCGGCGGCGAGCAGGCCGGAGCCGCCGGTGTCGTGGATCCTGACGCGGTTCAGCAGCACGCCGGTGCGCTCGCCGACCTCCACGCCCGCGCCCGCCGTGGCGGCGATCTCGCAGTCCTCCAGCAGCGGGCGGTGGCGGGTGTCCAGGCGTACGCCGACGCCGGTGGCCCGTACGGTGCAGCCGCGCAGCACCGCGTCGGCCCGCTCCTCCACCGAGACCCCGGCCATCCGGGCCTGCTCGACGGTGGTGCCCTCGGCGCTCAGCAGGGAGTTGCCGGTGACCCTGATGCCGTGCTCCGGCGTGCCGTGCAGGCGGCAGTCGGCCAGGTCGGCGGAGCCGCCCTCGCCCAGGTGCAGGCAGCTGAAGCCCGCGTCCGCCACCTCGCTGCCGCTCAGCGCCAGTTCGGCCTCGCCCGCCACGTACACGCCGTTGCCGGTGGCGCGCAGGAAGCCGCCGCCCTCGACCCGCGCCGAGGCGCTCTGGCCCAGGGCCAGCCCGGTGTCGCCGGTGTCGGTGGTGACGGTGTCGTACAGGCGCAGGCGGCTGCGGTCCACGGCCACGATCCCGGCGCCGCCGGTCCGCGAGACCCGGCAGTCCCGCAGCAGCACCCGGGCGTCCTCGTCGGCGAGGACGCCCACGGTGGCGGCGCCCGTGATCTCGCAGTCCGTCAGCACGGTGCCGCCCTCGGCCGGCTCGGCCGACCCGGCCGCGAGCGGCTCGGGGGTGTCGGCCGAGACGTGCAGGCCCGCCGCGTGGTTGCCGTGCAGGCGGCAGGCGCGCAGCACCGGGGCCGCCGCGTCGGCCACCCGGACGGCCGCGCCACCGCTGCCGGTCACCTCGCAGCCCTCGAACGAGCCGCCGCCGGTGCCGCCGACGTACAGGCCCTGGGCGCTGCTCGGG
>NZ_LFVW01000428.1:0-10141 GCF_001182915.1 Kitasatospora sp. MY 5-36 | reverse complement strand
CCCGGGACCCCTGCGGCGGGCGCCCGCGGGCAGGCGCTCACGCGCCCGCCTGCGCCCTCGGCAAACAGGCTCTGACCTGGCGTTATACCGAAATTCGCCTAGGCTGTGGAGCTCTGCCGGACACCTTCGGAGGGGACATCGTGAACGAGGAGAAGACCGGGTACGAGGCCGCCCGCATCCAGGTCCTGGAGGGCCTGGAAGCCGTACGGAAGCGGCCCGGGATGTACATCGGCTCGACCGGTGAACGCGGCCTGCGCCAGCTGGTGTTCGAGGTCGCCGACCGGGCGGTGAAGGAGGTCCTGGCCGGACGCGCCGGCCGCGTCGAGGTCACCCTCACCTCCGACGGTGGCGTGCGCGTCGCCGACGACGGCCCGGGCGTCCCCGTCCGCGGGGCGGAGGGCACCGGTGAGCCCGACCTCGACACCCTGCTGACCCGTCTGAACGCCGGAGCGGGGCCCGGTGGCGGCCGCCGCGACGTGGCGCTCGGGCACTGGGCCGCGGGCCCGGCCGCCGTCAACGCCCTGTCGAGCCGGATGACGGCCGAGGTGCGGCGCGAGGGGGTGCGCTGGGAACGGGAGTACGCGCGCGGCACGGCCGTCACCCCGCTCACCGACGCGGGCCCGGCGACCGGCAGCGGGACCGTCCTCACCTTCTGGCCGGATGCCGAGGTCTTCGGGACAGCGCTGCTCTCCTTCGACGACCTGGCGGACCGATTCCGTGAACTGGCCTTCCTGAACCGGGAGCTGGACATCGCGCTGACCGACCGTCGCGGCCCCGGCGAGCCCAGGTCCGAGCGGTTCCACTCCCCCGGCGGGGTACGGGAGTTCGTCGCATTCCTCGACAACCGGGACGCGGCGCCCGCCGTCACGGCCACCGTCGCCTTCGAGGGCGAGGACCCGCGGATGGCGGGGACGGTGGAGGTGGCCCTGCGCTGGCGCGCCGACGGCGAGGAGCGGGTCCGGAGCTTCGCCAACAGCCGGCCCACCCCGCGCGGCGGCACCCATGAACTCGGCTTCCGCGACGGGGTGGCGGCCGCGCTCGACGCGTACGCGCGCAAGCGGCTCCGGCCGGCCCCGGCGGAACCCGGCCTGAGTGCCGGGCAGGCCTGGGCGGGCCTGACGGCGGTCGTGTCGGTGAAGCTCGACGAGCCCGAGTTCCACGGCTCCACTCTGGACGTGCTCGGCAACACCGCCGTGCGCGCCTGCGTCGCCGAGGCCGTCCGACGCCACCTGGACGCCTGGCTGGAGGAGCACCCGCAGCAGGCCGCGGCCGTCGTCGAACGCCTCGTCCGGGGCGCCTGAGCAGCACCCGGCCCGCCTGCACGGCCCCCGGCCGCCTGAGCGGCACCCGGCCCCGCCGTCTCCCTCAAGGCGGCGGGACCGGGAGGCCAAGGGCCGTCAGGCCGGGCGGATGCCCGGGTTGCCGGCCTCGGTGGTGAAGGAGGCGGCGGTGGACAGGGTGCCGCCGGGGCGGGTGATGTGGGAGACGACGCGGTAGTCGGCGCGGGCCCGGTGGCGGTCCAGGGTGAGCACGGTGTAGCCGCGGCGCCCGTCGTAGAACTTCATGTGCGGGTTGGCCGCCATGAGGTTGCCCCAGTTGGACGGCTTCTCCTCGCCGTCGCCGTCGCTGCTGATCGAGGTGCCGACGAACTCCACTCCCACCGTGCGGGAGTTGGGGTCGTTGAAGTCGCGCTTGACGTCCAGGGCGTAGGCCACGTGGACGTCGCCGGTGAGCAGCACCAGGTTCTTGACGCCGGACTGGTCGACGGCCTTCAGGAAGCGCTCGCGGGCGGCGGGGTAGCCGTCCCAGGCGTCCATGGAGAGCTTGGAGCGCTCGGCGGTGGTGTTCTTGCGGCGGGAGAAGACGACCTGCTGGGGGACGACGTTCCAGGTGGCCTTGGAGTGGCGCAGGCCGTCGGCGAACCAGCGTTCCTGGGTGGCGCCCATGAGGGTGCGCTTGGGGTCGTCGGACTCGGGGGTGGGGTACTGCCAGCCGTCGCCGTTGGCCTGGTCGTCGCGGTACTGGCGGGTGTCGAGGATGTCGAACTGGGCCAGCTGGCCGTAGTGGACGCGCCGGTAGAGGGTCAGTTCGGTGCCGCGGGGCTGGGGCATGCGCAGCGGCTGGTTCTCCCAGTAGGCGCGGTAGGCGGCGGCGCGGCGGGCGACGAAGGGGGCCGGGTCCTGGTTCTTCTCGGGGATGCCGGCGGCGTAGTTGTTCTCGACCTCGTGGTCGTCCCAGGTGACGTACCAGGGGTGGGCGGCGTGGGCGGCCTGGAGGTCGGGGTCGTTCTTGTAGAGGGAGTAGCGCAGCCGGTAGTCCTCGAGGGTGGTGGTCTCGTGGTTGAAGTGGGCGGCGAGGGTGCGGTCGGTGTACTTGCGGTCGCCGCCGGCGGCGTCGATGCCGTACTCGTAGATGTAGTCGCCGACGTGGAAGACGGCGTCCAGGTCCTCGCCCGCGAGGTGGCGGAAGGCGGTGAAGTAGCCGTCCTCGTAGGCCTGGCAGGAGACGAAGGCGATGCGGGCGCTGTCGAGCTTGCGGCCGCGCGGCGGGGCGGTGCGGGTGCGTCCGACGGGGCTGGCCCAGGTGCCGACGGTGAAGCGGTACCAGTAGGTGCGGGCGGCGTCGAGGCCGTCGACGTCGACGTGGACGGCGTAGTTGAACTCGGCGTGGGCGCGGGCGGTGCCGCGGCGCTCGACGCGGCGGAACTTCTCGTCGCGGGCGATCTCCCAGCCGACCCGGACGGAGCCGGTGGGCGGCAGGCCGGCGCCGGGCTCCAGCGGGCGGGGGGCCAGGCGGGTCCAGAGCACGACGGCGTCGGAGGTGGCGTCGCCGGAGGCCACGCCGAGGGTAAAGGGATCGTCGCCGATGGCGCGCGGGGCGATCTCGTTGTCGGCGGCGTGCGCGGAGGGCAGGTTGACGCTGAAGGCGAGCGCGGCGGCGGCCGAGGTGACGGTGAGGAAGCGGCGCCGGTCCAGGCGGGAGGCGGCCTCGCGCAGCATCCGGTCGGGCGTGGGGTGGTCGTCGGGGCGGGTCATGGGGGGGGTGGCCTTTCGCTGCTCGGGGGGTGTGCGAAGGGAATTGGAGTGGACCGCCCCGTACGGCGGGGGTCTGGATTCCGGCAGCAGAGTGATCATCCGGTGCGAGAGCCGTGAAGGTCCGGCAGTTCCGGCGGATCCCCCCGAACAGGGGTGAAAGGGATCAGACGACTTCCAGGTTGGCCATCATTCCCATGTCCTCGTGCTCGGCGTTGTGGCAGTGGAAGAGGTAGCGGCCGCGGTAGCCGTCGAAGCGGGTGATGATCTCCGCGGACTCCCCCGGGCGCAGCGAGACGGTGTCCTTGAGGCCGGCGTCGTGGGGCAGTGGGGGTCTGCCGCCGCGGGTGAGGATGCGGAAGCCCACGAGGTGGAGGTGGACGGGGTGGTGGACGTCGGCGATCAGGCGCCAGATCTCGGTGTCGCCGAGGGGGACGGTGACGTCGGTGCGGGCGGGGTCGAAGGGGCGGCCGCCGATGAGCCAGCCGTGGCCGCCGTTCGTGCGGCCGGCGCGGAAGGCGAAGTCCCGTGTGCGGACGGCGTCTTCGCGCCGCCAGTCGGGCAGGTCGGTGGCGAGGCGGGGCGGGATGCGGCTGTCGTCGGCGGGGGCGGGGCGGGCGATGCGGAAGGCCATGACGTCGCGGGTGCGGCCGGTGCCGAGGCGGTTGACGATCCGGACCAGGGAGCCGACGGGGGCGGCGGCGAAGTCGACGACGAGGTCGTAGCGTTCGGCGGGGGCGACGGGCAGGCTCCGGTGGGTGACGGGGGCGGCGAGCAGGCCCTGGTCGGCGCCGATCTGGACGAGGTCGAGGCGGCGGCCGTCCTCGGTGCGGGCCTCGAGTTCGTAGTGGCGGGCGTTGGAGGCGTTGAGCAGGCGCAGGCGGTGGCGGGCGGCGTCGGTCTCGTGGACGGGCCAGGGGGCGCCGTTGACGAGGACGACGTCGCCGAGGACGCCGGCGAGGTGGGGTTCGGTGACGCCGGGGCGGTCGCGCAGGGCGGGGTCGAGGGAGGGGTAGGTCAGGGCGCCGTCGGCGGTGAAGGCGCGGTCGGTGATCATCAGGGGGATCTCGTGGGGGCCGGCGGGCAGGCCGAGGGCGTCCTCGGCGTCGTCGCGCACGATGTGCAGGCCGGCGAGGCCGCGCCAGAGGGCGGGGGCGGTGAAGTCCATGCGGTGGTCGTGGTACCAGAGCAGGGTGGGGCGCTGGTCGTTGGGGAAGGTGTAGTCGCGTCGCAGGCGGCTGGTGACGGCGCGGGGGTCGGCCATGCCCGTACCCGTGCCGCCCGCGTGGCCGCCCGCGCCGTCCATGCCGGGCATGCCGGGCATGGTCTGGGGGGCCTGGGGCCAGGCGGCGGGCAGGACGAGGTCGGTGGGGTAGCCGTCGGAGTCCGCGGGGGTGCGGCCGCCGTGCAGGTGGACGACGGTGGGCACCGGCAGTTCGTTGCGGTGGGTGACGGTGACGGGCCGGCCGCGGCGGGCCTCGATGGTGGGGCCGGGGAAGGAGCCGCCGTACGTCCACAGCGGGGTGCGCAGGCCGGGCAGGACCTCGGCGCTGGTCTCGCGCTGGACGATCTCGTAGCGGTCGGTGCCGCCGTCGGTGGAGACGGGCCTGGCGACGGCGGGCAGCGGCAGCGGCACCTGGTAGGGGGGCGGCAGGGCGGCGGCGGTGCGCAGTTCGGCGCCGGTGGTGGCGGGGCGGCGGGCGAGGGTGGCGGCGCCGGCCAGCGAGGCGGTGGTGAGCAGGCCGAACGCTCCGCCGATGCCGAGGATTTGACGGCGCGTCAGGTTGACGTGGGGTTCAGGCACGGTCGTCGTCCTCCCGGCGGAGGGGCCGGCGCGGGGGCAGCGGGGTGCGCCACAGGGCGATGGTGAGCACGGCGAGGCCGGCGATGGTCGCCACGCCCAGCGGCAGGTGCAGCCACAGGGCGCCTTCCGTTCCGGCGACGTACTGCGCGGTCTCGGCCGCGACCGCGGCGAGGGTGGCGGCCGCAGGCCAGGAGCGGCGCAGCCGGATCCACACCACGAGGGCGGCGACCAGCTGCAGGTAGCCGAGGGCGGTGACGGCGTTGGCGCCGGCGGTGTGCCAGCCCAGGGCGTCGTAGTCGCCGCTGAGGTAGACGCCGGCGAAGACGGGCTGGCCGAAGGCGGCGGCGGTGTGGACGGCGGCCACGGCGCGCAGGGTCCGTCCGGCGGGCCCGGTCCGCTCCCCCGGGTCGGCCCCTGCCCGCGGCCCGGTCCGCTCCCCTGTGGCGGACCGGGCCTCGGGCTCCGGTGGGGTCTGGTGGGCGGCGGTGGCCATGGCGCGGGGTCCTTCCTCGTACAGGGCGTCCGGGCCGGCGCACCGCTGCGGGCGGTGTGCGGCCCGTCCCTGACGCTATGTCCGCCCGGCTATCCTGTCTAAGATCAATAGTGCTATGGCGTTATGACCGCTGGGGCATGGGGGCTTTCGTGGACCTGAACACGCTCGCGCAGTTCCTGGCGGTGGCGCGACTGGAACACCTGAGCCGGGCGGCGGAGGAACTGCGCGTCGCCCAGCCGTCGTTGAGCCGCTCCATCGCCCGGCTGGAGGCCGAGCTGGGCACCCCGCTGTTCGAGCGCGGCGGGCGGCTGCGGCTGAACGCGGCCGGGCAGCTGTTCCGCGGCTACGTCGAGCGTTCGCTCGGCGAGCTGGAGGCGGGCCGGCGGGCGGTGGCGGAGGCCGCCGGGCAGGGGCTGGGCACGGTGCGGCTGGCCTCGGAGACCTTCCTGGCCTTCAGCGGGCCGCTGGCCGCGTTCAAGCGCGGCCACCCGGGGGTGGAGGTCGAACTGCACCAGCTGCCCGCGCGGGAGACGGCCCGGCGGCTGCGGGCCCAGGACGTCGACCTCGCCGTCGTCTCCCAGCCGATCACCGCCGAGGGCCTGGAGTCGGTGCTGCTGCTGGACGAGGAGGTGGGGCTGGCCGTCGCCCCCGGCCACCCGCTGGCCGGGCGCACCGCGGTCGGCGTCGACGACCTCGCCGACCAGCCGTTCATCGCCGCCCGCCCCGGGCACTGGCAGCGCCGCCTGCTGGAGCGGCTGTTCGCCGCCCGCGGCCTGGAGCCGCGGATCGTCTGCGAGAGCGACGAGGCCGGCGCCATCGCCGAGCTGATCAGCGCGGGCCTGGGCATCGGCCTGGTGCCCGCGCTCTCCCGGCGCACCGCCACCCGCCTGCCGCTGGTGTGGGTCGGCGTCGACGACCCCGACTGCCGGCGCTCCCTGACCCTGTTCTGGGCCTCGGACACGCGCCTGCCCGCCGGCGCCCGCCGGCTGCGCGAGGCGATCGCGGGCTGGGACTGGGCGCGGAGCGGGCAGGCGCAGCGGGGCTTCTGACGACGGGCCCCGCGGGCGGACGTCGCGGCCGGTCCTCGCGGGCGGTGGTGCTACAGCTTGGCGGCCGAGAAGGTGTCGCACTGGGCGAAGTCGCCGCCGCGGTAGCCGGTGGTGAACCAGGCCTTGCGCTGCTCGGCGGAGCCGTGCGTCCAGGCCTCCGGGTTGATCCGGCCGGTGGCCTGCTGCTGGATGCGGTCGTCGCCGACCGCGGCGGCCGCGTCCAGGCCCTGGGCGATGTCCTGGTCGGTGAGCGAGGCGATCAGCGGACGGCCGGTGGAGGCCTGCGGGGTGGTGGTGGCGTGGTGCGCCCACACCCCGGCGTAGCAGTCGGCCTGCAGCTCCAGGCGGACCGAGCCGCTGGCGGCGCCCTGGCGGTCGTTGCCGACCTTCTGCATGGCGCCGGTGAGGGTCTGGATGTGGTGGCCGTACTCGTGGGCGACGACGTAGGACTCGGCGAACGGGCCGCCCTTGGCGCCGAAGCGGGCGGACAGCTCGTTGAAGAAGCCCAGGTCGAAGTAGGCCTTCTTGTCGCCGGGGCAGTAGAACGGGCCCACCGCCGAGGTCGCCGGGCCGCAGGCGGTGGAGACCTGGCCGGTGAACAGCACCGTCTCGGCGTTCTTGTACGGGATCTTGGCGGCGCGCGGCAGCTCGGTGCGCCAGAACTCCTGGAGGCTGTTGGTGACGGCCACGATCCGGCAGTCCTGGCGCTTGTTGGCGTCGGCGCCGGTCTTGCAGGCCTGCTGCACCTCGCCGGCGGTGCGGGTGCCGGTGGAGGAGTTGGAGGAGCCGGAGCCGGAGGACAGGCCCAGCAGCTGCGGGTCGACGCCGAGGACGACCGCGAACAGCACCGCGAGCAGGCCCACGGCCCCGCCGCCGATGGCGACCTTCCCGCCCGGGATGCCGCGCCGGTCGTCCACCTGCGAGGTGTCGAGGTCGCCCTGGTCGTCGAACTGCATGTGCCCCTGCCTGCCCGCTTCTGTCGGTCTCTGGCGATCGGTCGATCGGTCGATCTGTCGGTCGGTCGATCTGTCGGTCGGTCGCTTTGTGCGCTCTGGTGACGGTCTGTGCCGTCACGGCCCGGCCCAGCCTACGGGCCCCGGCCCGCCTCGTCGCGCAGCGGGGCCTTCCGATGCCGGTGCGGGCGTCAGGCGGGGGCGGGGGCGCCGACGACGCGCAGCAGTTCCAGGCGGGAGGCGGAGTCGCTGCCGGGCGCGGCGGTGTGCACCAGCAGCAGCTGGTCCTCGCCGCCGGCGGCCAGCACCTCGCACTCCAGGTCCAGCGGCCCCACCACCGGGTGCAGGAGCCGTTTGCGGCCGCTGCGCCGCCGGGCGACCTCGTGGCGTTCCCAGTAGGCGGTGAACTCGCTGCTGTCGGCGAGGAGTTCGTCGAGGAGTTCGGCGGCGCGGCGGTCGCCGGGGCGGGCGGTGCGGGCGGCGCGCAGGGCGGCGACGTGGGCGCGGGCGAGGTCCTCGTGGTCCTCGGCGGGGAACAGCGTGCGGGTGCCGGGGTCGGTGAACCAGCGCAGCAGGAGGTTGCGGCGCTCGGGCGCCAGGGCGGTGTGGTCCCCGAACAGGGCGGCCGACATGGCGTTCTGCGCGAGGACGTCGCCGAGGTCGGAGACCACCTGGGCGGGCGTGTCGTGCAGCCGGTCGAGGATGAGCAGCAGTCCGGGGCGCACGTGGCCGAGCGGGCCGTGCCGACGCGGGGGCTCGTGCCCGGCGAGGCGGAACAGGTGGTCGCGTTCGTCCTCGCTCAGCCGCAGGGCCCGGGCCAGGGCGGCGAGCAGCTGCGGTGAGGGCTGGGGGCCGCGGCGCTGTTCCAGGCGCGCGTAGTAGTCGACGGACAGCCCGGCGACCTGTGCCACCTCCTCCCTGCGCAGTCCGGGTGTGCGCCGCCGCGCCCCGGGCGGCAGCCCGAGGTCGGCGGGGGTGAGCCGGGCCCGGGCCCGGGTGAGGAAGTCGGCCAGCGCCGTTCGGTCGATCATGCCCCCAGCATGGCCCGCCGGGGCGCGGCGCAGCCAGGGATCGCCGGTCCCCGGCTGCCGGGACGCCGCCCGCTCCCGTGCCGCGCCTTCCCGGCCCGCGCGCGTCCCGCCGGTAGCGTGGACCGGCAGAACTTCCCCTGTGAGAACGGATGGTGACGGAATGTCGGACGAGGCGAAGCGCCGTATCTTCGCGATGCTGGACACCGACGGCGACGACGTGATCTCCCACGACGAGTACCTCGCCCGGGTCGACCGGGCGGCCTCGGCGTTCGGGCGCGGCCCGTACGACCCGCTGGTGGCCGCGGCCCGCGCGACCCACGAGGAGGTCTTCCGGCAGATGGACGGCGACGGGGATGGCGGCGTCACCTTCGAGGAGTACCGCGCCTGGGCCGGCCACGAGGCCTTCGAGGAGACCTGTCGGCCTGCGCTCGGCTCGCTGTTCGACCTCGCCGACGGCGACGGCGACGGGCGTGTGACCCGAGGGGAGTTCGCCCGGCTGCGCGCGGCGAGCGGCAACCCGCCGGAGGGGGCCGCCGCCGCGTTCGACGCCCTCGACACGGGTGGCGAGGGCACCGTGGAGCGCGCCGTCTACCTGGTGGCGATCCACGACTTCCTCACCACCGGCTCCTCCCCCATGGCCGGCGCCTACGGTGACGGCCGCCCCGGCCCGCGGGAGCCCGCCGTCCGCTGACCTGGCTCCCGGCGGCCGGTGCGGGCGTCGGCGGTCGGTGCGGGTGTCGGCGGGTGTCGGCGGCCGGGAGCCCGCCCGGGCGCCCCGTGGCCCCAGCCAGGGATCGGCGGTCCCTGGATCGGGAGGTCTCTGCCGCGCCCCTCGCGCCGCGGGCAGGGTGGTGGGCGTCGGAGGAAGCGACTCCCTGGAGGAGACGGGCGATGGCGAAGATCCTGGTGACGGGCGCGACGGGTTCGGTGGGCAGTCGGCTGGTGCCGCGGCTGGTGCGGTGGGCGGGGGCGGAGGGCTCCTCGGTGCGGGTGCTGGTGCGCGACGCGGCGAGGGCGCGGGGCCTGGACGGGGTGGAGGTGGTGGTCGGCGACCTGTGCGAACAGGGCGACCGGGCGCGGGCGTTGGACGGGGCCGACGTGGTGCTGAACGTGGCGGCGGCGCTGCGCGGGGTGCCGGACGAGGCGGCGTGGGCGGTCAACCGGGACGCGGCGGTGGCGCTGGGGAGGGAGGCGGCGAAGGCCGGGGTCGCGCGGTTCGTCCACACCAGTACCAACCTGGTGTACGGGCGGGGGCTGGGCCGCCCCGCCGTGGAGGGCGACCGGACGGCGCCGGATCCGGCGTGGGGGGTGTACGCGGCGTCCAAGGCGCGGGCGGAGGAGGGGCTGCGCGCGCTCGGGGACGAACTGCCGCTGGTGGTGGCCCGGTTGGCGTTCGTGTACGGGGACGGCGATCCGCACCTGACGCAGTCGCTGAACTGGGCGGCGCACTGGCCCGCGCACCAGCGCCTGGCGGTGGTGCACCACGCGGACGTGGCGCGGGCGCTGTGGCGCGCGGTGACGGTGCCCGGCGTCGAGGGGCGCACGTACAACGTCGGCGACGACGCGCCGCTGACGGCCTGGGACCTGTACGCGCTCAACGGGCGGGTCCACCCCGGCGGTTGGCCGGACGCCCCGTTCGACCCGTGGGAGGGGCAGGTGTCGACGGCGGCGGCGCGCCGGGAGCTGGGCTGGCGTCCGCTGTACCCGTCGGCGTGGGCGGCGGCCGACGCCGGGGCGCTGTAACGGGGCCGACCCCGCCGCGGGAAGGCGGGCCCGGCC
>NZ_LFVW01000427.1:0-10160 GCF_001182915.1 Kitasatospora sp. MY 5-36 | reverse complement strand
CGTTCGCCGCCGAGCGCTGGCTGTTCAGCCACAACGGCGCGGTGGCCGGCTGGCCCGGCAAGCTGGACGCGCTGGCCGCCCTGCTGCCCCCGGCCGAACTGCTGGACCTGGAGGCGCGCACCGACTCGGCGCTGCTGTGGGCGCTCACCCTGCACCGGCTGCGGGACGGCGCCGGGCCGGGCGAGGCCCTGGCGGGCACCGTCGCGGACGTCGCCGCGCACACCACCGGGCGGCTCAACCTGCTGCTCACCGACGGCGCCTCGATCGCCGCGACCACCTGGGGCGACACCCTGTACCACCGCACCCTGCCGGGCCTCGGCACGGTGGTGGCCTCCGAACCATACGACGACGCGCCGGGCTGGACGTCCGTCCCCGACGGTTCGCTGCTGCTGGCGGACTCGCGCGGCGTCACCGTACGCCGCCTCCCCGGCCGCGACTGATCCCCACTCTTCCTTCACCTTCTGAACAGAGGAACCACCCTGTCATGGACACCTTCGAACTCACCCGACTGCTGCCCGCCGACCACTTCAGCACCGCGCTGCGCCACGACGTGCAGCACGGACTGACCGCGCGGCCCAAGTGGCTGCCGCCGAAGTGGTTCTACGACGCGCGGGGCAGCGAGCTGTTCGAGGAGATCACCCGGCTGCCCGAGTACTACCCGACCCGAGCGGAGCGGGCCATCCTGACCGCCCGGGCCGGCGAGATCGCCGCCGCCACCGGGGCCCGCACCCTGGTGGAGCTGGGCTCCGGCTCCTCCGAGAAGACCCGGCTGCTGCTGGACGCCCTGCGCGCGCTCGGCACCCTGGAGACGTACGTCCCGGTGGACGTCAGCGAGAGCGCGCTGACCGCGGCCGGCGCCGCCATCTCCGCCGAGTACCCCGGGCTCGCGGTGCACGGCGTGCTCGCCGACTTCACCGCCGGGCTCGGCCTGCCCCCGGAGGGCGGCCCGCGCCTGGTCGCCTTCCTCGGCGGCACCCTCGGCAACCTGCTGCCCCTGGAGCGCGCGGCCTTCCTGCACGGCCTGCGCGCCGCCCTCGACCCGGGCGACTTCCTGCTGCTCGGCACCGACCTGGTCAAGGACCCGGCGGTGCTGGTCGCCGCCTACGACGACTCCGCCGGGGTGACCGCCGAGTTCAACCGGAACGTGCTCAACGTGCTCAACCGCGAGCTGGGCGCCGACTTCGACCCGGACGCCTTCGAGCACGTCGCGCTCTGGGACGCCGAGCAGGAGTGGATCGAGATGCGGCTGCGCTCGCTGCGCGCGCAGTCCGTGAAGATCCCGGCCCTGGACCTGCCGGTGCACTTCGCCCGGGGCGAGGAGCTGCGCACCGAGGTGTCGGCGAAGTTCCGCCGGGAGCGGGTGGCCGGGGAACTGGCGGCGGCCGGGCTGCGGCTGAGCCACTGGTGGACCGACCCGGAGGGCCGGTTCGGGCTCTCGCTCGCCTCGCCGGCCTGACCGCCACTCCCGGACGGCCCAATTTGCTTGTTCACCTTACGAATTCTCAGAGCGAAACTTGAGGTTCCCGGTGTACAAGACTTAAACGAATAGGGGTTACGATCTCGGCTACCGAGCTCAGCGTTGAGTACCAGGAGTCAGATCGTGAGCGTCACCCAGAAGCCCTCCGGGGCGGTCGAGGCCCCCGCGCCCGGCCGCCTCGGCTTCGTCGTCTTCATCACCGCGGCAGCGGCCCTCGGCGGCTTCCTGTTCGGCTACGACAGCTCCGTGATCAACGGCGCCGTCTCCGGCATCCAGGAGAAGTTCGGCGTCGGCAGCGGCGTGACCGGTCTGATCGTCTCCTCGGCCCTGCTGGGCTCGGCGGTCGGCGCCGCGGTCGCCGGACGGTTCGCCGACCGGTACGGCCGCATCAAGGTCATGAAGGCGGGCGCCCTGCTGTTCGCGATCAGCGCGGTCGGCTCGATGCTGCCGTTCTCCGCCTGGGACCTCGCCCTCTGGCGCGTCCTCGGCGGCGCGGCCATCGGCATCGCCTCGGTGATCGCCCCGACCTACATCGCCGAGGTCGCGCCGACCAAGTACCGGGGCCGGCTGGCCTCCTTCCAGCAGGCCGCGATCGTGCTCGGCATCGCGATATCCCAGCTGGTCAACTGGGTGCTGGCGCAGGCGGCCGGCGGCGACACCCGCGGCCGGCTGCTCGGCCTGGAGGCCTGGCAGTGGATGCTCGGCATCTGCGTCGTCCCGGCCGCGGTCTACTTCGTGCTCGCCTCGGTGATCCCCGAGTCCCCGCGCTACCTGATCCAGGCCGAGCGCCTGGACGACGCCCGCAAGGTGCTCGCCGAGGTCGAGGGCGAGGGCGTGGACACCGACGCCCGGATCGCCGAGGTCCAGGCGCTGATCGCCTCCGACCACCGCCCGCGCTTCCGCGACCTGCTCGGCGGCCGCTTCGGCCTGCTCCCGATCGTCTGGGTCGGCATCGGCCTGTCGGTCTTCCAGCAGCTGGTCGGCATCAACGTGATCTTCTACTACTCGTCGATCCTGTGGCAGTCGGTCGGCATCGACCAGGGCAACTCGCTGCTGATCAGCTTCGTCGGCTCGGTGATCAACATCCTCGGCACCGTGATCGCGATCGTGCTGGTCGACCGGGTCGGCCGCAAGCCGCTCGCCCTGATCGGCTCGGCCGGCATGGCGGTCGCGCTCGGCACCGCCGGCTGGGCCTTCTCCTCGGCCACCGGCAGCGGGGACAACCTCACCCTGCCCGACTTCCAGGGCACCGTCGCGCTGGTCGCCGCCAACGCCTTCGTGCTGTTCTTCGCGATGTCCTGGGGCGTCGTCGTCTGGGTGATGCTCGGCGAGATGTTCCCGAACCGGATCCGCGCCGCCGCGCTCTCCGTCGCCGCCTCCGCGCAGTGGATCGCGAACTGGGTGATCACCGTCTCGTTCCCGTCCATGTCGCGCTGGAACCTGTCGGCGACCTACCTGATCTACGCCGCCTTCGCGGCGCTCTCCATCCTCTTCGTGGCGAAGTTCATGAAGGAGACCAAGGGCGTCCGGCTGGAGGACATGGGCTGACCCGCCCGTCGGCCCGCCGACCTCTCGGCCCCCGTACCCCCGGCGCGATCAGCGCGGGGTGCGGGGGCCGAATCGTTTCCGCTCGACCGGGCCCCTCCAGCCTCGTCTCAGGGCCGCTCGGCGAGCCGGGCGTAGCGCAGGGCGAGCCCGTCGAGCAGCGCCTCCAGCCCGGTCTCGAAGGCGCCCTCGTCCACCGTCCCGCGGTGCCCGGCCAGCCGGTGCGCCTCGCCGAGGTGCGGGTAGTCGGCCGCGTCGTAGACCTCGGCGTCGGCGGGGAAGCCGGCCGCGAAGGAGGCGAGCGCCGAGCCGGTGACGAAGTAGCGCATCAACGCGCCGATCCTGGTCGCCTGGCCGCGCGGCCACCCGGACTCGACCAGGTGGCCGAAGACGGCGTCGGCCAGCCGCAGGGCGTTCGGCCGGCGCCCGGGGCCCTGGGCGAGCACCGGGACGATGTTGGGGTGGGCGGCCAGCGCGGCCCGGTAGGAGCGGGCCCAGTCGCGCAGCGCCTCCGGCCAGGAGCCCCCACCGGCTCCAGCAGCCCCGGTGGTGCCGAACATCGACAGGTCGACCTCGCCGATGACGCTGTCCACCACCGCGTCCAGCAGCTCGTCCTTGGTGGCGAAGTGGTTGTAGAGCGAGGGCCCGCTGACCGACAGCTCGGTGGCGAGCCGGCGGGTGGAGAGGGCGTCCAGCCCCTCGTCGTCGATCAGCCGCAGGGCGGCGGCGACGATGCGCTCGCGGCTGAGCAGCGGGGTGCGTGGACGGGCCATCGCGGCGGGTGCCTCCGGTTCCTCCGGTCGGGTGTGCTGGGGACCGATTCTGGCAGGTGCCCCTTCCCAGCGCGGGCGGGGCGGGGCTACAGTCCCCCCATAAAACTTGCAGCGCTAGTTTAATGGGTCCGGCCCTGGGGTCGGGGCCCTGGACACCGGATTCGGGAGCCGCCGTGAACCTGGAGTTGTCCGAGGAGCAGAGCGCCGTCCGGGACCTCGCCGCCTCCTTCACCGACCGCGAGGTCGTGCCGCACGCCGCCGAGTGGGACCGCGCCGAGTCCGTCGACCGCGCGATCATCGGCAAGCTGGCGAAGGTCGGCTTCCTCGGGCTGACCATCCCGGAGGAGTACGGCGGCAGCGGCGGCGACCACCTGGCGTACTGCCTGGTCCTGGAGGAACTCGGGCGCGGCGACTCGGCCGTGCGCGGGATCGTCTCGGTCTCGCTCGGCCTGGTCGGCAAGTCGGTCAACGCCTTCGGCACCGAGGAGCAGAAGCGGCACTGGCTGCCCCGGCTCACCTCGGGCGAGGCGCTGGCCTGCTTCGCGCTCACCGAGCCGGGCACCGGATCGGACGCCGCCAACCTCACCACCCGCGCCGTCCGGGACGGCGGGGACTGGCTGATCAGCGGCGCCAAGACCTTCATCACCAACGGCACCTGGGCCGACGTCGCCCTGGTCTTCGCCCGCACCGGCGGCGACGCGCCCGAACAGCGGGGCCACCGGGGCATCACCGCCTTCCTGGTCCCCACCGACCTGCCCGGCTTCACCCGCACCGAGATCCACGGCAAGCTCGGCCTGCGCGGCCAGGCCACCGCCGGCCTCTCCTTCGAGGACGTCCGGGTGCCGGACAGCGCCCGGCTCGGCGAGGTCGGCAAGGGGTTCACGGTGGCGATGGCCGCGCTGGCCAAGGGCCGGATGTCGGTGGCGGCCGGCTGCGTCGGCATCGCCCGGGCCTGCCTGGAGACCGCCGTCCGCTACGCGGGCGAGCGCGAACAGTTCGGCAAACCGATCGCCTCGCACCAGCTCGTCCAGGAACTGCTGGCCGGCATCGCCGTCGACGTCGAGGCGGCCCGGCTGCTCACCTGGAAGGTCGCCGACCACATCGACCGCGGCCTGTCGTTCGCCACCGAGTCCTCCGTCGCCAAGCTGTACGCCAGCGAGGCCGCCGTCCGGGCCGCCAACAACGCGCTCCAGGTCTTCGGCGGCTACGGGTTCATCGACGAGTACCCCGTCGGCAAGTACCTGCGCGACGCGCGGGTGATGACGCTCTACGAGGGCACCAGCCAGATCCACCAGCTGCTCATCGGACGCGCCCTCACCGGCGTCAACGCCTTCTGACGCCGGCCCGCCAAGCCGCCCTGCCCCGCCGCCTGCCCCGCCACCCGTTTCCCGACAAGGAGCCCGACGACGTGCGTCCCGTCTACTTCGCCGCCGCCCGCCGCACACCCATCGGCCGACTGCGCGGTGCGCTCGCCACGGTCCGCCCGGACGACCTCTCGGCCACCGTGCTGCGCGCCCTGCTCGCCGACGTCCCCGCACTCGACCCGGCCCGGATCGACGACGTCTACTGGGGCGCCGCCAACCAGGCCGGCGAGGACAACCGCAACGCCGCCCGGATGGCCGTGCTGCTGGCCGGCCTGCCGGAGACCGTCCCCGGAGCCACCGTCAACCGGCTCTGCGCCTCCGGCCTGGAGGCCGTCACCCTCGCCGCCCGGGCCATCGGCTCCGGCGAGGCGGACGTGGTGCTGGCCGGCGGCTGCGAGTCGATGACCCGCGCCCCCTTCGTCCTCCCCCGTCCCGACGAGGCGCTGCCGCACCGGATGGAGACCTTCGACACCCGGCTCGGCTGGCGGCTCACCAACCCGCGGATGGCCGAACTGCACGGCGTGCTCAGCATGGGCGAGACCGCCGAGGAGGTGGCCACCCGGTACGGCATCGGCCGGGAGCGCCAGGACGCCTTCGCGCTGCGCAGCCACCAGCGGGCCGGCGCCGCCCGCGAGGACGGGCACTTCGACGCGGAACTCGTCCCGGTCGAGCGGCCGGACGGCGTGACGGTGGGCCGCGACGAGGGCATCCGCGAGGACACCAGCCTGGCGAAGCTCGCCGGCCTCAAGCCGGTGTTCCGGCCCGGGGGCACGGTCACCGCCGGGAACGCCTCACCGATGAACGACGGCGCGGCCGGGCTGCTCCTGGTCGGCGAGGAGGCGCTGCACGACCTCGGGCTGCGGCCGCTCGGCCGGTACGTGGCCGGCGCCTCGGCCGGGGTGCACCCGGACGTCATGGGCATCGGCCCGGTCCCGGCCACGGCGAAGGTGCTCGCGCGGGCCGGCTGGTCGCTCGCCGACCTGGACACCGCCGAGCTGAACGAGGCCTTCGCGGCCCAGGCGCTCGCCTCCGCCGACGGCATCGGGTTCAGCCCGGAGCGGGCCGAGGAGGTGGTCAACCCCAGCGGCGGCGCGATCGCGCTCGGCCACCCCCTGGGCGGCTCCGGCGCCCGCATCCTCACCACCCTGCTGCACCGGATGCGCCGTACCGGTGCCCGGCGCGGTCTGGCCACCATGTGCGTGGGCGTGGGGCAGGGTACGGCCGTGCTCGTCGAGAACGTCTGACGACCGGCGCTCCCCGTCCGTCGATCCACACCTCTGTCGATCCACAACTCTGTTGGTCCACACCTCTGTTGATCCACACCTCCGTCGGTCCGAGCCTCCAGGGCCCGGACCGACCTTCAAACCTCCAGACTTCCGAGGAGTTCACATGACGCGGTTCGCGGGGAAGGTCGCCGTGGTGACCGGCGCGGCCCAGGGCATCGGGGCGGCCACCGCCCGCCTGCTGGCGGAGGAGGGCGCGGCGGTCGCCGTCGTCGACCTCACCGCCGAGCGGGCGGCCGGGACGGTCGCCGAGATCACCGCCAAGGGCGGCACCGCCCGGGCGTACGGCTGCGACGTGGCCGACTACGACGCCGTGGAGGCGGTGTTCGCGCAGGTCGCGGCGGACCTCGGCGGGGTGCACATCCTGGTCAACAACGCCGGGATCACCCGGGACAACCTGTTCTTCAAGATGCCGAAGGCCGACTGGGACGCGGTGCTGACGGTCAACCTGACCAGCGCGTACAACTGCAGCCACGTCGCGCAGAAGTACATGGTGGCGCAGAAGTACGGGAAGATCGTCTCGCTCAGCTCGCGCTCCGCCCTCGGCAACCGGGGCCAGGCCAACTACGCGGCCGCCAAGGCCGGCATCCAGGGCCTCACCGCGACCCTGGCGATCGAGCTCGGGCCGTTCAACGTCAACGTCAACGCCGTCGCGCCCGGGTACATCGCCACCGCGATGACCGCGGCCACCGCCGAGCGGGTCGGCAGCAGCGCCGAGGAGCACCAGACCGAGGTCGCCGCCCGGACGCCGCTGCGCCGGGTCGGGCAGCCGGAGGAGGTCGCCTCGGTCGTCGCCTTCCTGGCCAGCGAGGAGGCCTCCTACGTCAGCGGGCAGACGCTGTACGTCAACGGCGGAGCACGCTAGCGGTCGTCTGACGTGTCGTCATATCGCCGTCCCGGGTGGGAGGTTACTTTCCCCTGGGACGGCCTTTACCTTTTCGCGTGGCCGAGTATGACCATGCCCTTGATCACATGGCCCCACCAAATGACTATGGCATGATCATGCAGCTCTCGATGGGATGGCCGCACCGACCCGACCGAACCAGGTCGGGCCCTGCGCCCCAAGGAGTCCCATGGGCAGCCCCGCCACCCTCCGCCGCGCCCTGGCCCTGCTCGCCGTGGGGGCCACCGCCCTCACGGCCGGTACCGTCGCCGTACCGGCCGCCGGCACCGCGATCGCCGCCCCCGCGCACGATCTCACGGGCGTCCACGTCCGCCCCGCCTCCTTCGGGCACCACAACGCCCAGGGCCGCCCCGCCCCGCTGAGCACCACCCAGTGCGTCAGCCAGGTCGGTATCCACTGCTACTCGCCGCTGCAGTACCGGACCGCCTACAACCTGGACCCGCTGTACCAGGAGGGCATCACCGGCAAGGGCCGCACCATCGTCATCGTCGACTCCTTCGGCTCGCCGACCATCCAGCACGACCTGGAGGTCTTCGACAAGCAGTGGGGCATCCCGGACACCAACGTCGAGGTGGTCAAGTGGGGCAACGTCCCCACCTGGGACCCGAAGAACCCCGACCACACCGGCTGGGCCGGCGAGACCACCCTGGACGTCGAGTACGCCCACGCGATCGCCCCCGACGCGCACATCATCCTGGTCGAGACCGGCGTCGCCGAGACCGAGGGCACCACCGGCCTGCCCGAGATGATGGACGCCGAGAAGGCCCTCATCAAGGCCGGCCGCGCCGACGTCATCTCGCAGAGCTTCGGCGCCACCGAGAACACCTTCCCGGGGTACGACAAGGGCGACTTCAAGTCGCTCACCGACCTGCGCTACGCCTTCCAGGCCGCGGCCGACCACAACGTGACGGTGCTCGCCGCCTCCGGCGACAACGGCGCCACCGACGCCCAGGAGAACGGCACCGACCTGTACCCGTACAAGGTCAACTCCTGGCCGTCCTCGGACCCGCTGGTCACCTCCATCGGCGGCACCCAGCTCACCCTGGACGACAAGGGCAACCGCACCGCGCCCGACAAGGTGTGGCACGACAAGTCCGGCGCCGGCGGCGGTGGCGTCTCGGGCATCTTCGAGCGTCCGTGGTACCAGGCCGGCGTCGCCAACGTCACCGGCAACCACCGCGGCACCCCGGACATCAGCATGAGCGCGGCCGTGGACGGCGCCGCCTGGACCTACGAGTCCTACGACCCGACCTCGGTCGGCTGGCACCTCACCGGCGGCACCAGCGAGGCCACCCCGCTGTTCTCGGGCGTCGTCGCGCTCGCCGACCAGCTCGCCGGCCACCGCCTCGGCCAGCTCAACTGGCGCCTGTACGGCATGAACCTGCTGCCGAGCAAGTGGAGCGGCATCGTGGACGTGAAGCAGGGCGACAACGGCTGGAACGGCGTCACCGGCTACAACGCGACCGAGGGCTACGACCTCGCCAGCGGCCTGGGCACCATCGACGGCGCGAAGTTCGTGCACGCGGTCGCCGGTCGGTGAACCTGCGGGTCACCGGGTGACGGGTGACAGATAACAGATAACAGACGACAGCGGACAGATTTTGAAATCTGTCCGCTGTTCGCTGTTTTCCGTCTGCTGTTATCCGTCAGCGGTTCTCCGCCGACCGCCGGTTGTCAGCCGGTGGCCGCCAGCTGGGCGAGGTAGCGCTCGGCGGCGCGGAGCTTGCGGCCGTCGGGGCCCGGGAGGTAGGCGCGCAGCTCGATGATCTCCGGAGCGATCCGGATGGCCTCCGCACGGTCGGCGATCGCGCGCCAGCAGGCCTCGGCGTTGGTGGCCGCCCGCTGGGTCTCCACGTGGTCCGGGCCCTGCGAACGGAGCAGGGTCAGCGCCACCTCGCGGTAGATGTCCGCGGCCTCGGCCGACCGGCCCGCGAGCCGGCAGACGTGCGCCCGGACCTGCCGGACCTGCAGCACCGGCTCGGAGACGGCACCGTGCTCGGCGATCGCCTCCAGTTCGAGGGCGAAGGCCAGGTCGGTGGCGGCGGCGTGGTCCCCGGCCTCGGCGCTACGGACGATCCGTCCGATGACCTCGCGGTAGTCCGCACGGGGCGTAGCGGCCGCAGCGGCCGCAGCGGCTTCGTCGGCCGGTGCGTCGACAGGGACGTCACTCGGGGCGGGCGGCGCGTCGGCGGGAGCGTCCTCGGTCGGCGCTTCGTCCTGCGGCACGGCGTCGGCCGGCACCTCGTCAGAAGGTGTCCCGTCCACCGGAACGACGTCGGCGGGAGCCTGCTCGGCGGACTCCTGCTCGGCGGGCGCC
Source organism: Kitasatospora sp. MY 5-36 (assembly GCF_001182915.1). Lineage (NCBI taxonomy): Bacteria > Bacillati > Actinomycetota > Actinomycetes > Kitasatosporales > Streptomycetaceae > Kitasatospora > Kitasatospora sp. MY 5-36. The sequence continues at coordinate 497 of NZ_LFVW01000427.1, read as the reverse complement.
TCGTCCGTCGGCACGGACTCCACCGGGACGGCGTCCCTGGGCTCCTCCGCGGCCTCGGGTGCCTCCTCGACGACCTCGCCGGCAGCGCCCTCGGCTGCCTCCTCGCTCGTCTCCTCCGCTGCCTCCTCGGCCACCGGCTCGGCCACGGTCCCGACCGCCTCCGCCGCGGCTTCGGCGGCCACCGCGGCTTCCTCCTGCGGGAGTTCGGGCTCGGCGACGGCACCGTCCACCGGCTCCGGCCGGGACTTCAGGAGCGTGACGCCCGCCGGGGACGCGCTGTCCTCGGGCACGGTGTCGGCCGGGGCGGGCTTGCGCAGGGTCACACCCGGTGCCTCGACGCCCCCGCCCGCCTTCTGCAGGCTGACCGGGCGGGCCGGCCGCGGCGGGGTGGGCGGTACGCCCGGCTTGACCAGGCTGACCGGACCGCCCGCGGCCACCGGAGACCCGGCGAACGCAGCAGACCCGACCGCCCCCGCCGACCCCACCGACGACGCGGG
>NZ_LFVW01000426.1:0-10164 GCF_001182915.1 Kitasatospora sp. MY 5-36 | reverse complement strand
GGCCCGGCGAGCGGGGCGCGGGCGAGCAGCGGCAGCAGTTCGGCGGCGGGCCGGGCGCGGTGCGCGGCGACGCCGAGCGGGGCCGGGGCCAGGGGGATCAGCAGGTCGCCGTCCGGGTCGGCGTCGGGGTTGTGCAGCCAGAGCGCCGTGGCGTACTGGCCGGGGAAGGTCAGCAGCCGGGGCTGCCGGCGGGTCCGGGAGCCCTGGGCGAGCTGCCAGGCCTCGCGCAGCGCCCGGACCGTCGAGTCGAGGTAGGGGCCGGCGGTGAAGTGGGAGAAGCTGTGGCCCTCGGCGCTCTGCACCACCTCGGCGGCGGCGGCCACCTCGGCGCCGTCCTTGATCAGGAAGCGCCAGCCGGTGCGGCGGGCGGCCGGCAGCTCCGGGCGCGGGCCGTTCAGGACGTGCACCGCGAGCGGGTGGGCGGGGAGCAGTGGGCCGGTCGGATGGCGCAGTGCTGCGGCGGCGGGCTGGCGCAGCGCGGTCTCCGAGTCGAGCGCGCCCAGGACGGCGCGCAGGGCGCTCGGCGGGGGCTGGGGGGTTTGCAGAGTCATGGCGGGGTCCGCCTCTCCAAGCGAGATCGGCGTGCGAGTGCGGCATACCGGCGTGGCGGGGCGACGCGTCGTCGGTGACGGGGCCGGGCCGTGTCCGGTTGTGCAGGATCGCGGTGCCGGCGCGGTCGCCGCCTCGACGAGGGCTTTCGGGGCGAGGCGGACCGGCCGGAGCGCTGTGCGAATTCGAACAGGTGCGCAGGGTGATCTGTTTATCACAGGCTGTGGTGTCGGGCAAGTCCACAGTTCGTCTGATTTTCCGTCAGATGCCTTGCATTGCAAGCCAGTACGCACGTTCGGGTATCGATCTTCGCGGTGGGCATCATGCTTGCACGGTCGGTCGACCGGGTGCTCGACGGGGTGGCTCTGGAGGAGGGGACCGTGGGCGAGAAGGTCGTGGCGACTCGGGCGGAACTGGCGGACCGGCAGCTCTACCGGCGCAAGCTCCACACGTGTCTGGACGTGCTCGGACGGATGATCCGGGAGGACCGCTTCGACCGGCCGCGGGCGGTGATGGGCCTGGAGATCGAGCTCAACCTGGCCGACGAGCAGGGCCTGCCGGCCATGAACAACGCGCAGGTGCTGAGCGCGATCGGCTCCAGCGACTTCCAGACCGAACTGGGCCGCTTCAACATCGAGGTCAACATCACGCCGCACCGGCTCTGCGGCCACGTGTTCGAGGAGCTGCGCGAGGAGATCGACACCGGGCTGCGCTACGCCGACCGGCAGGCGGCCGAGGCGGGCGCCCGGATCGTCATGGTGGGCATCCTGCCGACGCTGGAGCACGCCCACACCGGGCTGGACGCGATGAGCCACAACCAGCGGTACAGCCTGCTCAGCGACCAGATCCTGGCCGCCCGCGGGGAGGACATCGCGCTGGACATCGAGGGCGTCGAGCACCTCCAGCTGGAGTCGATCACCATGGTGGCCGAGGCCGCCGCCACCTCGCTCCAACTGCACCTCCAGGTGACCCCGCAGCGGTTCTCCTCGGTGTGGAACGCGGCCCAGGCGATCTGCGGGCCGCAGCTCGCGCTCGGCGCCAACTCGCCCTTCCTGTTCGGGCGGGAGCTGTGGCGGGAGACCCGTCCGGTGCTCTTCCAACAGGCCTGTGACACCCGTACGGCGGAGCTCAAGGCCCAGGGCGTGCGCCCGATCACCTGGTTCGGCGAGCGCTGGGTGGACTCGGCGTACGACCTGTTCGAGGAGAACCTGCGGTACTTCCCCGCGCTGCTGCCGATCTGCGACGACGAGGACCCGATGAAGGTGCTGGCCTCCGGCGGCGCGCCCAGGCTCGCCGAGATGCGGCTGCACAACGGCACCATCTACCGCTGGAACCGCCCGGTGTACGACATCGCGGGCGGGGTGGCGCACCTGAGGGTGGAGAACCGGGCGCTGCCGGCCGGGCCGACGGTGGCCGACACGCTCGCCAACGCCGCCTTCTACTACGGCCTGGTGCGGGTGCTGGCCGAGCAGCCCCGGCCGATCTGGACCCGGCTGCCGTTCGAGCGGGCGGACGAGAACTTCCAGCAGGGCGCCCGGTACGGCATCGACGCGGTGTTCCAGTGGCCGCGCTCGGGGCGGGCCGGGCGCGGCGGCGGGCTGCAGACCGTGTCCGCGGTCGACCTGGTGCTCAACGAGCTGCTGCCGATGGCCTACCAGGGGCTGGACGAGTGGGGCGTGGAGCCCGCCGACCGGGACCGCTACCTGGGCATCATCGAGCAGCGCTGCCTGCGCCGCACCAACGGCGCGTCCTGGCAGACCGCCACCTTCCACCGGCTGCGCGAGCAGTACGGGATGGACCGGCCGGCCGCGCTCGCGGCGATGACCAGGCGCTACGCCGAACTCATGCGCGGCGGCGAGCCGGTGCACACCTGGCCGGTGGGCTGAGCCCTCCCCGTCGGGGCGGTCCGGCGGCTGTGTCAGGATGATCGCTCCGGCGGTCGGCCGACGGCCGGAGCGACCGCCCGTCCGCTGGAGCCCCCGTGACCACCGTCCCGACCGCGCCGGAGACCGCGAAGCCCACCCGTCGGCTGTTCGGCGCGGAACTGCTGATCGTCCTCGGCCTCTCCCTCGGGGCCAGCGGGATCAGCGCGCTGATCAGCTTCACCGGCTCGCTCACCGAACCGCTCAAGCTCGGCCAGCAGGTCGCCACGCTGAACGGCTCGCGGGCGCCCGGGCGGCCCTGGCTGGACCTGGTGTGGCAGCTGTACTACATCGGGCGCGGGCTGATGCCGGTGGTGCTGGTCGGGTACCTGCTGGTGCGCGAGGGCGTCGCGCTGCGGGTACTGGGCTTCGACCTCGGGCAGAAGCTGCGCGACCTGGGGCGGGGCGCCGCCGTCGCGGCCGCGATCGGCGGGTCGGGTCTGGCGCTCTACCTGGCCTCGCAGGCGGCCGGGTACAACCTGACGGTGGCGCCGTCCGGGCTGCCGGACGTGTGGTGGCGGGTGCCGGTGCTGCTGCTGTCGGCCTGGCAGAACGCGATCCTGGAGGAGGTCGTCGTCCTCGGCTACCTGCTGCGCCGGGTGGGGCAGGTCGGGTGGTCCTGGCCGGCGGCGGTGGCCGCGAGTTCGGTGCTGCGCGGCTCGTACCACCTCTACCAGGGGGTCGGCGGGCTGGTCGGCAACATGGTGATGGGCGCGGTGTTCTGCCTGCTGTACCGGCGCTGGGGGCGGGTGATGCCGCTGGTGGTGGCGCACGCGCTGATCGACACGGTGGCCTTTGTCGGGTACGCGCTGCTGGCCGGGCACGTCAGCTGGCTGCCGACCCCTTGAGCGACCGCGCCCGGCCGCGCGGCGGACGGGCGAGCAGCCGGTCGACGTGCTGGCGCTCCAGGCCCTCGCCGGGGTCGACGGGCAGCAGCAGGCGGTCCCGGCGCAACTGGGAGCGGCGGACCAGCCGCGGCGGGATGACGTCGTCCACCCAGGCGAACGGCCGGCCGGCGGCGTAGCGCAGCAGCGGGGCCCACTTGGCGGCGGAGAACAGCTCCATCAGCGGGACGCGCGGGTCGCCGGGCTGCGGGACGTAGCCGGTGAAGGTGACCACCGGGAGCGGGTCCAGGCCGATCGCCGGGGCGATGTGGGTGTTCGCGTTCTCCTCCCACGTCGTCGCCCAGACCAGGTCGTACGTTCCGGAGAGCTCGCGCAGCCAGGCGCCGTGCCGGGCGGACAGCAGGACGGTGTAGCCGAACAGGGTGTGGGTGTCGAACCCGGCGTCCGGGTGGGGGCGGACCGGGTTGAGGACGCCGTCGACGTCCAGGAACAGCAGTGGCTTCGGCACCGGTGGCCCCTCGGAGACGGTGGTGTTTCCTGACACTTCGGACGTCACCCGCGCACCTGCGGTTGCCCACGGGCGGGCGCACGCGGGGCGCACAGGGGGCTCATGGAGCGGGCGCGGGCTCGCTGACGGGCACCGGTGCGTCCGTCGTGCCCCGACGGCTCAGCCGGCGCACCTGCGGGTCCAGCAGGACGACCGCGCTGAGCACCAGACAGGCGGCGGCGCACGCCCAGAGCGCGCCCGACAGGCCGAGCGCCACGGCGGCGGGGCCGGCCAGCGCGGTGCCGACCGGGGCCAGCGAGTAGGAGCCGAGCTCGTCGTACGCGGTGACCCGGGAGAACATCTCCTCGGGTATCTCCTGCTGGAGCGCGACCATCCAGTTGACGCCGAAGACGGTGACGCCGACGCCGGACAGGAACATCGCGACGACCAGCAGCGGCAGCGGCACCTCGGCGGCGAGGGCCAGGGCGGGCACGCCGAACAGGAAGACCCCCCAGTTGCCGACCAGCAGGATCCGGCGCGGCCGCCAGCGCGTCATCAGCACGCCGGTGGCCACCAGGCCGACGCCGTAGGCGGCCATCGCCAGGCCCCAGGCGCCCGCCCCGCCGAGCCGCTCCTTGGCGGCGGTCGGCCCGTACACCGACTCCACCGCGTTGATGCAGGCGACCAGCACCGAGAACTGGAGCACGATCACCCAGAGCCAGCGGCGGGAGGCGAACTCCCGCCAGCCCTCGCGCAGGTCGCGCAGCATGCTGCTGCCGGAGGACGCGGGGGCCTTCTCCGGCTCCAGGAAGAAGCGGAGGGCGGCGGCGACCAGGAAGCACAGGGCGTCCAGCGCGAGCACCCAGCCCGGGCCGACGAGGGCGGTGAGCGCCCCGCCGAGGGCGGCGCCGCCGATCTGGGAGGCGTTGAGGCCCATCCGGAAGACCGCGAAGGCGCGGGCGGCGTGCTCCTGGGGGACGGCCTGCATGATCATGCCGCCGGAGGCGGGGGAGTAGAGGGCGTAGCCGGCCCCGCCGGCCGCGGAGAGCGCCAGCATCTGCCAGAGCCGGACGTCACCGGTCAGCACCAGGGCGGCCAGGACGGCCTGGGAGACCCCGCTGAACACGTTGGCGGCGACCATGATCAGGTGGCGCGGCAGCCGGTCGGCGAGGGTGCCGCCGACCACCATCAGCAGGACGGTGGGCACCAGCCGGGCGGCGGTGACGTAGCCGACCTCTGTCGTGGTGCCGCCGGTGCCGAGCACGGCGAAGGCGGTGGCGATGGGGGCGCCGGCGTTGCCGAGGCCGCTGACCACGGTGGCGGCGGTCTGGATGCGGAAGTTGCGGCTCGCCCAGGCGAAGCGGCGTGAGGGTGGGGTCGGCACCCGGAGACTATGCCGTGGGGGCGTACGGGTGTCCATCCGGTTGTCGTACCGGGGCGTCGGAAGGGTGGGGTTTCAGCCGAGCTTGCCCCGTCGGCCGAGGTGGCCCCGTACGTCGAGGTCTGCCCCGTCGGCCGTGCCGGCCCCGTCAGCCGAGGTGGCCCCAGAGGAAGGTGACGGTGCGGCGCCAGGCGATCCGGGCCTGGAGCGGGTCGTAGGTGCCGATCAGGTTCTCGTCGTTCATGAAGGCGTGCCCGGCCGGGTAGAAGTGGATCTCCGGGCGGACGTCGGTGGCCTCGCCGATCCGGATCGCCGCCTCGTCCACGGCGGCCATCGGGATCGAGCCGTCCAGCTCGCCGAAGTGGCCGAGCACGTGGGCGGTCAGGCCGCGGTAGTCGAAGTCCGGGTCGGGCGGCAGGCCGTAGAACGGGACCACGGCGGCCACCCTGTCGCCGGCCCGGGCGGCCAGCAGCAGGGCGAAGCCGCCGCCCATGCAGAAGCCGACCACGCCGACCGCGTCGCCGACCACGCCGTCCAGCGCGAGCAGGTGGTCGACCGCCCCGGCCAGGTCCTCCACCGCCCGGTCGACCGGCAGCTCGCGCCGGAAGCGGGCCGCCTCGGTGCCGTCGTGGGTGGTGGCGCCGCCGAACAGGTCGGGGGCGAGGACGGTGAAGCCCTCGGCGGCGAAGCGGTCGGCCATGTCGGCGATGTGCGAGGTGAGGCCCCACCACTCCTGCACCACCACCAGGCCCGGTCCGACGCCCTGCGGCGGGCGGGCCAGGTAGCCGTGCGCGGTACGGCCGTTGCTCGGGAAGGTGACGTTCTGCCGGGAGCCGCCCTGGTCAGGCATGGCTTCCTCTCGGTGGGTCGGGCCGCGAGCGGCGGGAGTTCGGCGGGGCGGTCCGGGTCAGCCCATCTCCTCCAGGGCGCGTCCCTTGGTCTCCTTGATGCAGAAGGCCACGAACGGGATGGAGAGCAGCGCGAAGGCCGCGTAGATGACGTACGTCGCGGAGAGGTTCCAGTCGGCGAGGTCCGGGAAGCGGACGGTGATCGCCCAGCTGGCGATCCACTGCGCCGAGGCGGCGACGGACAGCGCCAGCGCGCGGATCCGGTTGGGGAACATCTCGCCGAGCAGGACCCAGACCACCACGCCCCAGGAGAAGGCGAAGCAGAGCACGAAGACGTGCGCGGCGACCAGGGCGACGGTGGCGTGGGTGTTGTCCAGGGTGGCGGTGTCGCCGGTGCCCTCCCGGTAGGAGAACGCCCAGGCGGCGGTGCCCAGTGCGGCCGCCATGCCGATCGAGCCGGCCAAGGCGAGCGGCTTGCGGCCGATCCGGTCCACCAGGGCCATCGCGATCACCGTGCCGATCACGTTGATGATCGAGGTGGAGAGGCTGATCAGCAGCGAGTTGGACTCGTTGATGCCGACCGACTGCCACAGCAGGGACGAGTAGTAGAAGATCACGTTGATGCCGACGAACTGCTGGAACACCGAGGCGCCGATGCCGACCCAGACGATCGGCAGCAGGCCGAAGCGGCCGCCCATCAGGTCCTTCATCCGGGGCTTGTGGCTGGACTCCAGCACCGAGCGGATCTCCGCGACCCGGGCGTCCAGGTCCACGCCCTCGCCCTCGACCTCGACCAGCACCTTGCGGGCCTGCTCCTCGCGGTGGTCGGCGATCAGGAAGCGCGGCGACTCCGGGATGGCGAGCGCCATCAGCCCGTACACCAGGGCCGGGATGGCCTCGACGCCGAGCATCCACTGCCAGGCCTGGATGCCGCCGAGGTGGTTGGTGGACTCGCCGCCGGCGGCCTGGTTGAGGGCCCAGTTGGCGAGCTGGGAGACGGTGATGCCGAGCACGATCGCCATCTGCTGGAAGGAGGCGAGCCGGCCGCGGTACGCGGTCGGGGCGACCTCGGCGATGTAGGTCGGGGCGATCACCGAGGCGATGCCGATCGCGATGCCGCCGACCACGCGCCAGGTGGCGAGGGTCTCGATGTTCGGCGGGAACATCGAGCCGATGCCGCTGGCCGCGAACAGGGCGGCGGCCAGCAGCATCGTGCGGACCCGGCCGAGGCGGTCGGCGAGCCGGCCGGCGATCACCGCGCCCACCGCCGAGCCGAGCAGCGCGATCGCCACCACGAAGGCGGTGGTGCCGTGGCCGACCCCGAAGTGCTTCTGGATGCCCGTCACGGCGCCGTTGATCACCGCGCTGTCGTAGCCGAACAGGAAGCCGCCCATGGCGGCGGCCGCCGAGATGAACACGACGTGGCCGAGGTGGGCCTCGCCGGCCGCCCGTTGGCTGTTGACTGAGGACACGCGCGCTCCCGGGGGTGGACGGGCCCGCTCTGACGCCGAGTGGGCAGGGCTCGTCTCACATTCGAGCAGCGCGGCGGCCGACCTGCCCGAGGGGGCGGCCGACCGGGTGATCCGGGGTCAGCCGGCGGCGCGCGGCCGCTCGGTGCGCCGGTCGACGGTGCGCGGGAGGTCGGCGCGCGGGGCGTCGCCCACGGGGTCGGCGGCGCCCCGCGGCCCGTCGGTGCGCCGCCGGTGACGGCGGAGCAGCTGGGCCCGGGCGGCGGCGTACTGGTCGCGGCCGCGCCCCCGGCCGTCGGCGCGTTCGGCGAGCCGGTCGGCGATCGCGTACTGCGCCTCGGCGGGCTTCTTGTCGTCGTACTTGAACTTGGCCCGCACCTCGTCGACGGTCAGCCGGAGCCCGCGCAGGCCGGGCAGCTGCCGGGCCAGCTCGCCCTCGCCGGGCACCACCCGGACCTCCGGGGTCTCGGGCTGGAAGTGCGCCAGCTGGCGGTTGAGGATCTCGGCCTTGCCGGCCGCGGACTCCACCACCTCGGCGGTGCAGTGGAAGTGGACCGAGGCGTAGTAGCTGGTGGGCGTGCCCGGTGCGCCGCGCCAGTGGCCCGGGGCGAAGGCGTAGCCGTCGGTGACCGCGAGGGTGACCTTCGGGTCGGCCCGGACGGCGGCCAGCAGCGGGTTGGGCGCGGCGAGGTGGAGCAGGATCTCGCCGCGGTCGGCGTCCAGCAGGAAGTGCGTCGGGACCAGCACCGGCCCCTCGCCGGGGCCGCCGTTGGCGGCGAGCAGGCCGAAGTCGCGGCCCTCGGCCAGCCAGGCGCGCCACTCGGCCTCGTCACCGCGGTCCCAGGATCTGATCAGCACGGGTGGGCCTCCCGTCAGCGGGGGTAGCCGCGCAGGTGCGCGGGGAGCGGGACGGCGGTGCCGGGGTGCGGCTCGGGGGTGCCGTGCACGGTGGTGACCGGGATCAGCCCGGACCAGTACGGCAGGCCGGTGTCCTCCGGGTCGTCGGCGGCGCCGTCCTCCCGGGTCTTGGCCGAGACCTCGTCCAGCTCCAGCCGGACGACGGCGGTGGCGGCGAGCTCCTTGGCGTTGGCCGGACGGACCTCGGCGGAGCGCCCCGGTATCGCGTGGTCGACCAGGGCGGCGAGCGCGACGTCCAGCTCCTCGGGGTCGGTGACCTGGTGCGCGGTGCCGTGGGCGACCACCGAGCGGAAGTTCACCGAGTGGTTGAACGCGGACTTGGTCAGCACCAGCGCGTCGACCTGGGTGACGGTGACGCACACCGGCATGCCCTGCTCGCCGGAGGCGTTGCGCATCGGGCGGCTTCCGGTGGAGCCGTGGACGTAGAGCCGGCTGCCGACCCGGGCGAAGATCGTCGGCAGGACCACGGGGGCGCCGTCGACGACGAAGCCGAGGTGGCAGATGTAGGCGCTGTCGAGGATGGCGTGGATCGCCTCCTGCTCCCAGGTGGCCCGGTCCCGGTAGCGGGTGGGGGTGGTCCTGGGGGTGCGGGAGTAGCTGGGCGAGTCTTCCGGGTTGGCCGACATGACATCCTCTATGTACTAGTGCATACTTAGCTTTGTGCTAGGAGACTATCCGCTGAAAGGGCGACGCGCCAGCGAAATCGCGGCCCACGTCGAGCAGGGCGTGAGCAGCGGGCAGCTCGCCCCGGGAACCGCGCTGCCCCCGCTGCGCGACCTCGCCGCCGAACTGGGCGTCAACCCCAACACCGTCGCCGCCGCCTACCGGCTGCTGCGCGACCGCGGCGTGATCGAGACGGCCGGCCGCAAGGGCAGCCGCATCCTGCCCAGGCCCGCGCTCACCCCGCGCGACCAGATCCGCATCCCCGTCCCGCCGCACGCCCGCGACCTGTCCACCGGCAACCCCGACCCGGCCCTGCTGCCCGACCTCGCCCAGGCCCTCGCGGCCGCCGCCGAGGCCGCGCGCACCGACCCCGTGCTGTACGGGCACGCCGGCGTCGACCCGCGGCTGCTCGCGCTCGCCCGCGCCTCCTTGGAGGCCGACGGCCTGCCCGGCGGCCCGATCGCCGTCGCCTCCGGCTCGCTGGACACCGTCGAACGGATCCTCGGCGCCCGGCTGCGCCCCGGCGACGCGGTGGCCGTCGAGGACCCGGGCTGGGGCAGCCTGCTCGACCTGCTGCCCGCGCTGGGGCTGAAGCAGGTGCCCGTCCGGCTGGACGGCGAGGGCCCGCTGCCGGGGTCGCTGGCCGCCGCGCTGGCCGAGGGCGTCCGGGCCGTGGTGGTCACCAGCCGGGCGCAGAACCCGACCGGTGCGGCGCTCACCGCGCGGCGGGCCGAGGCGCTCAAGGCCGTCCTGGCCGAGCACCCCGGGGTGCTGCTGATCGAGGACGACCACGGGCACGGCATGGTCGACCAGCCGTACCACCCGCTGGTCGGGGCGGGCACCCGGCACTGGGCGGTGGTGCGCTCGGCGGCCAAGGCGTACGGGCCGGACCTGCGGGTCTCGGTGGCGGTCGGGGACGAGGAGACGATCGGACGGGTGACCGGCCGGCTGCGGCTGGGCGCCGGCTGGGTCAGCCACCTGCTGCAGCGCACCGTCGCGGAGCTGTGGAGCCGCGACGCCGCGCCGGCCGACCGGGTGGCCGCCGCGTACCGGGCCCGGCGGGACGCGCTGCTGGACGAGCT